>JBOHWH010000197.1:0-22238 GCA_050736695.1 Binataceae bacterium (SeqCode)
ATCGGGCGGCGGCGGAGATCGCGGCGCGCTGTTCCAGGTGCGCGAGCTGGTCAATCTTGCCAAGAAGCTTCCGCGCGACGGCAAGACCGCATGGGACGACGCGAGCGTGCGCCAGAAGATCTCGGAGTTCGCATGTGAGGCGTACGCGCTCAAGTACACGGGCTATCGGCAGCTCACGCGGCGGCTCAAGGGGATGCCACCCGGGCCGGAAGGCTCGATGATGAAGTTGTGCGGCACGGAGCTCAATCTGCGCGTGCAGCTATTCGCGATGGAGTTGCTCGGGCCCTATTCGCAGTTCGAATATCATGCGCCGATGGCGATCGATCATGGCAAGTGGTCGTTTCGGATGCTCGCGGCGCGCGGCGGCACAATAGCGGCCGGCACCAATCAGATCCAGCACAACATTATCGGCGAGCGGGTGCTCGGACTGCCCAAGGGCTGAAGCCCCCGCGCACGGTTGCAGGAAGACAGCATCAAGAGGAATGATCACGCATGGATTTCAATTACACGCCTGAAGACGAAGCCTTTCGCGCCGAGTTGCGCACCTGGCTCGAAGCCAACAAAACCTTCGCGCCCGCTCCGAGCAACATCATGGCCAACGAGGGCGAAGGCGAATGGGAAGCGCGCGTGCGCTGGCACAAAAAGCTCAACGAGGGCGGCTGGGTCGCAGTCAACTGGCCCAAGCAGTACGGCGGCCGCGGCGCCTCCGTAATGCAGCGGCTCATCTATCGCGAGGAACTCTCGCGCCTGGGACTCAACGAACCGTTCATCGGCATGGGCATTAGCCTGCTTGGCCCGACGCTGATGCATTGGGGCACTGAAGCGCAGAAGCAAAATCATCTGCCGAAAATCCAGAAGGGCGAAGAAGTCTGGTGCCAGGGTTATTCCGAGCCCGGCGCGGGCTCCGACCTTGCGGGCCTGCAGACGCGCGCGGTCGAGGACGGCGACGACTTCGTCGTCAACGGGCAAAAAGTGTGGACCTCGATGGCGCAGCATGCGGACATGATCTTCCTGCTGGTGCGCACCGACCCGTCAGCGCCGAAGCATAAAGGCATAAGCTACCTGCTGGTCGATATGCACAGCCCCGGCATCACGGTGCGTCCGCTGGTGCAGATAACAGGCGGCAAAGGCTTCAACGAAGTGTTCTTCGAAGATGTGCGCGTGCCGCGAAAAAATATCGTCGGCGAGTTGAACAACGGATGGCAAGTCGCGATGACCACCCTGATGTTCGAGCGCGGCAGCGGCGGCGGCGAAAATGCGATCGGCGAAGTGCATGAGTTGGTCGAGCTCGCAAAACGCCTCCCGCGCAACGGCGGCAGCGCGTGGGACGATTCGAGCGTGCGGCAGAAAGCGGCGGAGTTCGCCGCCGACGCGCTCGCGCTCAAATATACCGGCTATCGCCAATTGACCCGCCAGCTCAAGGGGATGCCGCCCGGACCGGAAGGCTCGATGATGAAGCTGTGCAGCACTGAGCTGGGGCTGAGAATCGCGCTTTACGCGATGGAGTTGCTCGGACCCTATAGCCAGCTCGAGTTCGGCGCGCCCTTCTCCGTCGATAAAGGCAAATGGTCATTCCGGATGCTTTCGGCGCGCGGACCGACAATCTACGCCGGCACCAATCAGATCCAGCACAACATTATCGGCGAGCGCGTGCTCGGCCTGCCCAAGGGATCATAAAGCGATTCGATCCTGGATATTGCGCGATGCGGGGCGATCATCGGATCGCCCCGTTTCATTTTTGGATCTCGTTGATTCTTGGCGATTCGTTCTTTGCGTCTCTCTCTCCTTACCTGTGAGGCAATTGTCCGAAGCTGCCGAATCGGCGAAATTCGTCGCTGCACAGCGACGTTGGAGAAATTCAATGCGGACGCTCAGCGGAAAAGTTGCAGTTATAACCGGCGCGACCAGCGGTATCAGCGCGCGCACGGCCGAGCCGGCATCTCGAAGGCCGGGAATTCCTGCTTGATCGCTTCACGGTCGCCGACGCGTATCTGGTCATGGTTCTGAATTGGGCGAAGTCCGTCGGAATAGATCTGGCGAAATGGCCTGCGCTCAAGGCGTATATCGATCGCATCGAGCAGCGGCCGAGCGTGTCCCGCGCGATGAAAGAAGAGCTGGCGCTCTTCCAGCAGCAGCAGGCACGGCGGCGTTAGATTGTCGTTACACCGCGTTGGAGATCGCTCGCGGCGCGATCGCCAGCGCGATATCGCGTGCGAGCCCGGGAGCGTCTTCGACTGCGAGCGCCGCGACCGTCGCGCGAATTCCAGGTGCGGCGCGAATCCTGAAGCGCTCGCCCGCGCGCAGCGCCCACTTCGATTCGAGCAAAGATTGGATCGCGCCCGACTCGTCCCGCACCGGAATCCACACGTTAAAGCCCGAGCGTCCGTAGGCTTTGATGCCGTGCGATTCCAGCGCGTCGATTATCGCCCGGCGGCGCTCGCCGTAAGTGTCGGCAGCGTGGCGGACCAGTTTGGTAATCCTCGCGTCGGACGACATGACGACCAGAAGCTCCTGCAGCACGTGACTGACCCATCGCGGGCCGAGCCGCTGCATCCCTTCGACCCGCGCGATCGTCAACGCGTCTCCGGTAAGCAACGCGATCCTCAAATCGGGCCCGAGCGCTTTCGAGACCGAGCGGATAACCGCCCATCGTTCGCGCCGCGGATCGATCGCCGAAACCGCGGGCACGCCGGAGACCGCGCCGGCGAAATCGTCTTCGATCACCAGAACCTCAGGACGGCGCGCGAGAACCATCGCGAGTTCGCGCGCGCGGCGGCGGTCGAAGGCGGCTCCCGTGGGATTCTGTCCGCGCGGGGTTAAGACTATCGCCTGCACGCCGGCGCGCAGCGCTCCCGCCACGGCCGCAGGCGTCGCGCCGTATTCGTCCATCGCGACCGGCTCGGCGGCGTAGCCCAGCGCCGCGATCAGATCGAGCGTGCCGCTGTAGCTCGGGTCTTCGACGCCGACAATATCGCCGGGCCGCAGATGCGCCGCAAGGATTCGCTCCAGCGCGTCCATCGCGCCGCTTAAGATCGCAATCGATTTCGCGCCGATCCCGTCGGCGGCGAATTGCCGCGCGGCCAGTCGTAGCAGATCCGCGCGATTGGCCTGGCCGCCATAGAGCAACTGTCCGCATTCGACTCGCGCCAATGCGTTCTTGAGCGACGGGAGCATCGCAGGGTCGGGATTTCCGTTGGCAAGATCGCGCACTCCGGCCGGCACCGGCGGCGCCGACGGCATCGCGAGCGGCGGCCGATGGTTGACCGCGGTGCCACGCCTGCCGCTGCCGCGCACGAGTCCGCGCGCGCGCAGGGTCTGGTATGCGGCGGCCACGGTGCTGGGACTAACCGCGAGGCGGAGGGCGAGATCGCGAATCGGAGGCAGGCGGTCGTTGACGTTCAGCCGGCCGGCGCGGATCGCGTCTTCGACGCTGGTAGCGATCTGGTTGCCTGATTTTCCGCGAATCTGGTAATGTACCGATACTTTCATTATCTTGTACTGTTACATATTGCTCAAAGGAGCGCCAGATGGAAGAGACGCGCCGCACGCCCCGAACCACCGTCAAGCGGATGGCCAAACGCGCCGCCTATGACCGCGAGGCGATCCATTCGATCCTCGACCGATCGCTGGTCTGCCACGTCGGCTTCGTGGGAGCCGACGGCACGCCGTCGGTGCTGCCGACGCTGCACGCGCGCATCGGCGATCGGCTTTACCTGCACGGCTCGGCCGCGAGCCACATGTTGCGCACCGCCGCCGCAGGCGCAGAAATCTGCGTGACCGCAACCATGATTGACGGCCTGGTGCTCGCGCGCTCCGCGTTTCATCATTCGGTCAATTACCGCTCAGCCGTGATCTTCGGCCGCGCCATGCGCGTCGATGACATGGCGCAGAAGCTCGCCGCGATGCGCGCGCTGGTCGAGCACGCGGCGCCCGGAAGGTGGGAGGGCACGCGGGCGCCCAACGAAAAGGAAATCGCGGTCACGCTCATTCTGGAATTGCCGATCGAAGAAGCATCGGCGAAGATTCGCGCCGGCGGTCCGATCGATGACGAGGCTGATTATTCTCTGCCTCACTGGGCCGGCGTCATTCCGTTGAGGCTCGGCGCCGCGACAGCGGCCGCCGACCCGCGGCTCGATCCGTCGATTCCACTTCCGCCGCATGTCTTCGAGTACCGCGCGCCCGACGAGCGCGCGCCCGGCCGCGCGCACGACGGCGCACCGTTCGAGCAGCGCGTGGGCGAGTTCCTGATCACGACCGATATCTCACGGCTCGATCTTAATGTGATACATCCGTTTTTGACGCACAGCTATTGGGCGGCGGGCGTTCCGCGCCCGGTCGTCGCGCGCGCGCTTAAGAACTCGCTCTGCTTCGGGCTCTATGATGAACACTCGCAGATTGGCCTTTTGCGGGTGGTCTCAGACTACGCGACGTTCGCATACGTCGCCGACGTTTTCGTGCTCGAAGAATATCGCGGTCGCGGACTGTCGAAAGCATTGATGGCGGCGGCGCTGGCGCATCCGCATCTGCAGGGACTCCGCCGCTGGACGCTGGCGACGCGTGATGCGCACGGACTGTATCGCAAATTTGGTTTCGAGACGCCGCCATGTCCCGATCGTCTGATGGAACGGGCCGGCCTCGAGGTTTATCGGCCCAGATCCGCGGACGCAAAGTAGTGTGTAAATGTCAGTTGGAATCGTTGGAGGGAACCAAATGTATATCCCGAAAGCCTTTGAGATTACCGAGAAGCGCACCCTGCACGAATTTATCGAGGCGCACAGCTTCGCCACGCTCGTATCCAACGACGCGGATGGCCTGTTCGCGTCGCATGTTCCGCTGACTCTCAATCACGGAGGCAGCGTAAACGCCTCGCTCGCGGGGCATTTTGCGCGCGCGAATCCGCATTGGCGCGCACTCGAGCAAGCGGGACGGTGCATCGCGATTTTCACCGGCCCTCATTCCTATATCTCGCCGAGTTGGTACGAGAGCGAGCCGGCCGTCCCGACCTGGAATTACGCCGCCGTCCATGTGTACGGAAAAGCGCGGATCATTTACGACTCCGCGTGGGTCGCCGGTCTCCTCGATCGGATGATCGCGATCTACGAAGCGCGGCAAGCGCGGCCGTGGCCGGGCATCCTGCCGGTCGAGTTCCGCGCGAATCTTGCCAAAGAGATCGTCGGCTTTGAGATCGAAATCGATCGGTTCGAGGGCAAGTTCAAGCTCGGACAGAATCGCCCGCTCGAGGATCAGCGCGGCACTCTGCGCAATCTCGAGCGCAGCGATGACGCGACCGCGCGCGAACTCGCGTCGCTGGCGCGACACCATCTCGGCGTTACAGCGGGCGACGACAATCGTCACGCGGAGATCGGCGCCGCGAAATGAGCGCGCCGGAGCTGCCCGCGGCGATCGCGCGGCTTGCGCGGCTTTCGACGCGCGGTTTATATAACATCGGTTAGGCCCTTGGACCGGCCGACGCGAAGATCGCGCGGCCAGGTTGACGATCCGCGTGGCCGCAATCGGAGGAATCGATGGATTTCAAGTTCAGCGCCGATGACGAGGCATTCCGCCAGCAACTTCGCTCGTGGCTCAAAGCCAACGCACCCAAACGCGAGCATAGCGCCGCCGATGACTTGGGCCCGATGAGCGAGTCGGGCGCCGACGACTGGAAGCAGCGAGTCGCATGGCACAAGAAAATGCACGAGGGTGGCTGGGTCGGGATCAGTTGGCCCAAAGAATACGGCGGACGCGGAGCCACGATCACGCAGCAGCTCATTTACAATGAGGAGATGGGCAAGGCCAACACCCCGCAACTCGTTAATGGGCTCGGAATCCTGCTGGTCGGCCCCACCTTGATTCACTGGGGCACCGAGGAGCAGAAAAAGCGCTACGTTCCGAAAATCCTGTCGAGCGAGGAGATCTGGTGCCAAGGCTACTCAGAGCCGGGCGCTGGCTCCGACGTTGCGTCGTTGCAGACGCGCGCCGTCGAAGAGGGCGACTACTTCATCATCAACGGGCAGAAGGTGTGGACTTCGGACGCGCATCACGCGGATTACTGCATCCTGCTTACTCGCACCGATCCGACCGCGCCCAAGCACAAAGGCATCAGCTATATCGTGGTCGATATGCACTCGCCGGGCGTCACCGTGCGTCCGCTGGTGCAAATAACCGGCGACGCGAATTTCAACGAAGTGTTTTTCGAGGACGTGAAGGTTCCGAAGAAAAATCTGGTCGGCGAAAAAAATCAGGGATGGCAGGTCGCGATTACGACGCTGATGTTCGAGCGATCGGGAATCGGCGGCGGACGCGATCTAATCGGCGAGGTCAAAGACCTCGCGCGCATGGCACGCGCCGTACAGATCGACGGGCGCAGCGCGTGGGAGCATTCGAGCGTCCGGCAGAAGATCGGAGCATTCGCGTGCGAGGCGCTCGGGCTAAAGTACACCGGCTATCGCCAACTGACGCGCAGGCTGAAGGGATTGCCTCCTGGACCTGAGGGCTCGGTGCTCAAGCTCGGCGCGAGCGAGCTTAATCTCAAGATGAACAAGTTCGCGATGGAGCTGCTCGGGCCATACTCGCAGATGGAATTCAAAGCTCCATTCGCGGTCGATAAGGGCAAGTGGTCGTACCGGATGCTGGCGTCGCGGGCGCTGACTATCGCCGGCGGCACCAGTGAGATTCAGCACAATATTATCGGCGAACGCGTTCTGGGTCTGCCCAAGGGATATTAGCCCTAAGCCTGTTCGATCGTCTCCGGCTGTTCGCGTATCCGCACAAGGACCGCCGGTCATTTAGCCCGGCGATCCTGCGCGGGACATTTTACCAATCCAGCGTAGAGTCACGCGCGCTTTGAGTCACGCGAAGGTTTCTGCGCGGGGGTACTTGTTTTACTGCGCAGCACAGGCTTTTATATCGGCCTATGACTGATCAAAGCGTCGCTCCTGCCATCAACAGCGTCGTCTCACATGCTTTAAGAAGCAGCTTTCCATCGCGCAATCTTGCAGCATGCTCTCTTCTACTTACACTCGTGATGTTGGCTGCGGGTTGCGATAGCCACAGCGGCTCTAGATTCGTTCATCGGCGGACGCCTACGCCTACTCTGACCGAGACACCAACAACCACTGCAACGGCGACCTTCAGCCCGACCGCGACGGTCACTCAAACCGTGACGCCGACGATTACCGCGACCGCAACTGCAACGATCGGCCCGACGGCTACCGCGACCGGAACTCCTACCGCGACGGCAACAAGCGCGACTCCGACTGCCACGCCGACGGCAATAGCGTGTACGACGGGAAGCGCGTTCACCATCACCAATGACAATTCGTACCCGGTCTGGCTCGCAGAGAGTTATCAGGGCACGACGACCACAATTGTCGAGCCACCGGGCAACAACTGGGAGATCTCGGAAAACTCATCAGTGGATCTATGTATGCCCCCAGGATGGAATGGACGGTTCTGGCCACGCACCGAGTGTAATTTCGACACCTTGTTCGGCAACGATCCTGGCTTTCAGAGCTGCACAGCAAGCACCGATTGCACCATCAACAACACCCCCAACAATCCGCACATATGTTACGGCGGGAAGTGCTTACTCACCTGCAACACAGGGAGCACTCCATTTTGCCAGGGCTCGGGCGGACTCGATAATAACTCCGCAATCTGCGCGCCTGTGACGAATTCACTGGCGCCCGCGCCGACGCCGATGGTCTGCAGTTATCCTAAAGGAACGGTCTGCAAGACCGGCGACTGTGCGGGACTGTATCAGTGCTACGGAACTTGGGATGGTCTGAATACCGCCACCAGTGGAGCGGGTGCGCCCGTCTCGCTCTTCGAGGCGGCCTTCACCGGCACGACCACCGTCAACTATGACGTGAGTCTGGTCAATGGCTACAATACGCAGATTGAGGTTCAACCCTCGGTTCCAGTTTCCGGCGCGAGTTGCTATCAGCCGAGCTGCACCAGCGATCTCAACCTGACCTGCCCGGCGAATTTGCAGCTCACCGAAGCGCCAACCTCGACGGTATCGTCGATCTCCTGCGGCACCGGCACCTATTGCCAAAGCGGCGCCTGCGTTAACTCCACTTGTGTGATCGGCTGCCTGGATCCCGGCGATATGTGCCTACCGCCAAATACTCCGCCCGCGGGCCTGATGTGCGCCTCGACGCTACCCAGCGGTGCGACCTACGAGGACATGTACCTCGTCAAGGACAACGGCACCACAGGACCAACTGCCGGCATCAAGATGAGCTCGGGCAACCAGGCGGACGCGACCTGCTGGGACGACGTGGATTGCCCACCGGGTGAGACTTGTGAGATGGCGGGCCAGGCTGGATTACCCGGTGATTTCCCGGCCGGCGTGGGAGTATGCGCATCCGGCGGGCTCTTCGCCCAGCAGATCGACTGTATAGTCCAAACCGATGTCGGCAAGTCTTGCGGCGGATATCAGGGTGTCGGGTACCCTAACGCTTTGGGATATATCTGTATCAGCACGGGTACCGGCAACAACGACGTGGCATGCGTGCCGGCCTATAATCCGCCGGTCTCCGGCCTCGGCATGCTCGAAACGGCAACCGGGCAACCGGACATCCTTACGGGGGTGGGCTCTTTCATAAATCCCGACTGGCTCACCGCATCGACTCAGGCCGGTGGCGGCACGACGCCTTACTACGAAACTTTTGCGAACGCCTGTCCGCATCAGTATGGATTCTCCTACGATGACATCGCGGGTGGACTGGCGTGTACCAGCACCGGCGCTAACATCAACTTCACGCTGATCTTCGGCCCCTGAAGACGACCTGATAAATTGAAAAGGGCAGCCGGAACTGGGCTGCCCTTTTTTGTTCGCGGGAGACTCGCGCGGCGAACGCGCGCAAGGAATAATCCTGAATGGAAGGAAAACTGGTTAGGCTTCGCGGCTACGAAAGAACCGATCTCGACGCGATCATGAAATGGATCAACGACGAGGAAGTCACGCAATTCCTTGCCGGCGAAGTCCTGTCGCTGCCGCAATCCTCGATCGCAGAGATGAAATTTATCGAGGCGGCGTCGGAACGCGCTACCTCAGGTCCGGACCGATCGTTCGTCATCGAGACGTTGGCGGATCGGAAATATCTGGGCGGCGTGGCGTTCCACGCGATCAACTGGCACAACCGCGCCGCAGGCGTCGGAATCGTGATCGGCGACAAGAGCTATTGGGGACGCGGTTACGGCAGCGACGCAATGCGAGTGCTGATGCGGATCGGATTCGACAAGCTCAACCTGCATCGCCTGTGGCTGCACGTTTACGATTTCAATCAGCGCGCGATCACCTCGTACGAGCGATGCGGTTTCAAACGCGAGGGCGTGCTGCGGCAGGAGCGCTTTCACAAGGGCAACTACTGCGACACGATCGTGATGGGAATTCTTGCCGACGAGTACCGCGCGATGAAACCGTAGCGAACGCCTTCACTTGCCGCTGCCCACAAGCGCGGCGGTGAGCGGACTTCGCCTGCTGTTGTTGAGAATCGTGAAGGTGCCGGCGCGCTTACCCGCCGCGGTCGGCGCGAAAGCGATGGTATATTCGCATCGCTGATGCATCGCGAGCGTGGCGCCGCAGGTGCTGGCGTCCGCGACAATCGCGAAGTCTCCGGTTACCGATGCGCGCTCCAGAGTGATAATCACGCCGCGCGGATTCGCGATCGTGACCTTCCGGGTCTTGCCTCGGCTCGCCGGCGTGCCCACACCCTCCTTACCGAAATTTAATCGCTTGGGCGTGCACTTGAGCGTCGAGGTCACGGGAGTCGGCGCAGGCGTCGGCGTTGCCGTCCACGTCGGCGTTGCGGTTCGAGTCGAGGTTGCGGTTCGCGTCGGCGTTGCGGTTGGCGTCGAGGTTGCGGTTGGCGTGGTCGTGGCTGTCGGGGTTACCGTCGGGGTTGCCGTCGCAGTTGCGGTAGCCGTCGGCGTGAGGGTCGCGGTCTGCGTCGGCGTGGCAGTGGTGGTTGCGGTCGGCGTTGTCGTCGCGCTCACGGTCGGAGTGACCGAAGGAGTTGCGCTCGGACTCGCAGTGACGTTAGCGCCGGCTATCTCAAAGACGCCGCGACCGAAAGTGCCGGCAAAGATCATCCCGCCTCGATTCTGCTCGAGATCGAACACCGGCACCGCCGGAACCGCGCCGAGATTATACGGGGTCCAATCCGCGCCGCCGTCAACGCTTCGAAAGACTCCGATATCGGTCCCGGCTAGAATCGTGTTGCCACTCGGGTCCGTGCCGTCGACAAGAATCCGCAGCACCGGAATATCCGGCAACGCGTTCGCAGGCGGCGGAATTTGATTCGAGGGGTTGCCGTCGATTTGCGCCCAGGTCGCGCCGAAGTCGTGAGTCGCGAAAACGTGGCCCATCTGCGTGGCGGCAGTGAAACCCGAGACGGACAGGTACGCGGTTTCGTAGTCGCGAGGATCGACCGCAATCCCGGTCGCCTGAGTTTCATCCGGCAGCACCAGCGGCCACAAATTCGCGGTTACGTCCTTCCAGGTCGCACCCGCCGGGTGGCCGCTGTCCACCTGCACGTTCGCGTCGCTCGTCGTCATCAGGCGAAACGGCGTCGGCCTAACCGTGGTGTCGGTTTCCATCGCGAGCGTGTACGCCTTGCTGTCGTCCGACGGCGCAATCGCGAGGTCCTCGAGCGCGCAATTCCCATTGCCGCAGCCGCCGGTCAGGTCCTGCGTGGTCTCGGCTGCCCAGGTGTTTGCGCCGTCGCTCGAGACGTAAACCGAATGCGCTCCGAACAGCACCCTGCCCGCCTGCGCCGGATCGGCCGCGAGCGGAGGATAGAACCCGGCGCCGGCATCGCTGTTGGACGCGAGCGCGGCGCCAAGTGCCGCCGTCGGCGCGTCCGATGTCCACGAAGTTCCGCCGTCCGTCGATCGCCCGATCGAGGCACCGGCGCTCGTCGTCGCGAAAACATGATATGCGAGCGACGGATCCATCTGATCGAAAATCGCAAACGCACCGTCGAGCGCGTCCACTTGTCCCCACGCCGCGGCAAGCGGCATCGAGTTGTTGCCCAACCCGGTGCCGTTATCGGACATCCCCGCGAGCGCGAGAGCGTTGTCGGTCGGATGCGGCCCGACCGACTGAACCTGCTCGGCACCGATCGAAGAGTTGAGACCAGTCCACGAAGCGCTGGGCGAGTCGAAGCGAAACACGCCGCCGTCGTTGCCCAGATAAAAGCTATGCGCGCTCGAAGGATCGAACGCGACGGCGTGCTGATCCGAATGCGTTCCGCCGCTGGACGCAAGGAAAGTCCAGTCGCGGCCCGAGTCGGTTGATCGATAGATTCCAATTCCTCCGAACACGATGGTCGCGCCGGTCGCGTCGGCCGGATCGATCGCGAGCACCTGATCGTAGAGCGACGCCGACGCATTCCCCGCCGAGGTTCCATCGATCACGACGCCGTCGCCCACATTCGCACTTGGCACGCTCTCCGCGGTCCAGGTCACGCCTTCATCGGAAGACTTGTAGAGGCCCGCGTATTCGATTCCATCGCCAGCGCCAAGCATCGCATAGACGATTCCCGATCCCGCCGCGATACTGGAGCGTCCGATCGATCCCGCGAAGCCGGGGAACGCAATCTGACTCCACGTCTTGCCGGAATCCGGCGAGCGAAACACTCCGGTCCATTGGATCGCGGCATACACGTTTGAGGGCGCCGCCGGATCGATCACCACTTGCGTTGCTGGGCACGGCTGGTTGGTGAAGTACACACAATTGCCGAACGTGCCGAGCGGATAGGTCACCCACGAATTTCCTCCGTCGATCGATCGCCAAACCCCCATCTGGCTCCACTGCGTCTCGACCCAGCCAGCCTGAGCCCGATTCGCGCTCGAACCATAAGTCACAGCGGCAAAAATCGTGTACGGACTGGCAGCCGTATTTAGCGCGATACTGCCGATCGAGGCGCTGTCGAACTCGCTCGCGCCAAGCTGGCTCCACGAGCCGCCAAGATCGGATGACACGAAAATCCCCTCGCCGTAGTAGGAATCGTTGGAGCCGTCGCCCTCTCCGGTCGCGACGTAGAGAGTAGGATTCGGCGTCGTCGAAGCGTCGAGCGCCATCGAACCGACCGACAGCGTTGGCTCCGCGTCGAATATCGGTTGAAACGCCGCGGCCGCGTTCGGGCGCATCCAGACTCCTCCCGCCGCGGTTCCCACAAACAGTCTTCCGCTCACGGTCGGATCAACGACAATCGCGGTGACACGCCCGGTCGCATTCGGCAGCGCCTGCCCGATCGGAACGCCGCCAAACGTCGCGATCTCGCCGTCCACCGGCTGAGGACCGGTGAAGCTCCACGATGGCGCTTGCGCCGGATCCGGCATTTGCGCGATGGCCGCTTCCTGCTGGCGCATCATCGCGACTGCGGCCAGATATGCGCCCTTCGGAACTCCGAATTGACGTCCGCGTTTCGAGGAGAGGAATGCTCGCCGCGCCGCGCGATGCCGCGGGCCAAGCCGCCGTTCGGCCCGCGCAGCACCGCCCAACGAACCGGGGGCCGCATCGGGCATCGCGCTCCCTATGAGCAGGATCGCGGCGAGAATCAATCCTGCAGGCGCCATGCGGCGCGCGTGCGATAGTGGCGGCGTAATCACGGGCCCCCTTTTGCCCAAACTACGCCGTGATCTTACTTAGTAATTGCGAATATACCTATTACCTATAGTCAGTAAAACCCACTAGCTACTTCCGGATAGCTTTATCTTTAGTTGTCCCTATTTGGCGGCACTGACCCGGATCGCGCATGTTTCGGCAACTTTTATCGGCGACTTCCAGAGTTTGTCTAGGCGGCGGAAATCCGGAATCCAATCTTGGGAAAGTGATTGACGATCCGCCCAACCTCGGGATCTTCGCGTTCGATCGCAATTTCCTGAATCGAATTGATGACCACCTTTCCCGCCACGGGATCGAATGCGTAGTCATCGGGCGTGACCGCCACTCGCGCGCCCGCTTTGATTCCATTCGGATCCCCAGCATCGAGGTTAGTCTGCGCCGCGGGATTGGAGGCCTTCGCAATTTTCAGCGCTTCATCCGGATCCATCGGCGTCATCGTGCCGTGGCCCATCGCGTCCATCCGCTCGAACCATCGCATCAGATTTGTGAACTTCTGCGCGTGCGAGAAGGCGGTCGGCTCCGCGCGCAGGAACCATACCGGGTGAAAGCACGCGGCGTCGGCAAGGCTGAAGGTATCGCCCAGAATGAATGGCTGCTTGGCGAGAGTGCGGTCGAGAATATCCAGGAAGGCGCGCAATTGCGTGCGCGCGTCGGGCGCGGCCTGCCCAATTTGCGCGAAGTTCGCCCCGGCCATCATCTTGCTGCGATCCTCGATAAATTCTTTGGGCACCACCGCCGCGAGTTTTTCGAAGATGACCGGTGTCGTGGACCAGAAGACGCGGCGGTCGGCGAACATGTTGAGCGAGTCGCACGCGGCCCGCATTCCGCGCGGATAAATGGACGGCTCGGGATAAAGCTCCTCGAGCTTGCTGATGATGATACTGGAATCGGACCAGACATCGGCACCGATCTGGAGGACCGGTATCCGGCGATACCCTCCGGTCAGCGGCACGAGCTTGGGCTTGGGCATAATCACTGGCTGCTCGACGGCGCGCCAGCTAATCTTTTTGAAGGCCATAATCTTGCGAACCTTCTCCGAGAACGGAGAGTTCACGTATTGATGCAAAATTATTTCGGGCACGGCGATCCTCCTGAACGATCGATTAAGAGGTCAATGTTTACCGCACCGCGCGCGATTGCGAAACCGCGCTCTGTCTCAAGCGCCGGGATGCGAGCCACCACGGAAACCTGATATTTTCGCGGCTATGTTCGGACAACGGGAATTTGATCTTTTCGAGGCGATGTACACCACCCGCTCGATGCGCCGGTTGCTTCCTGATCCGGTCCCGCCCGCGCTGATCGTCAAGGTGATCGAGGCGGCGACGATGGGGCCGAGCGGGAGTAATCGCCAGCCGTGGATTTTCGTCATCGTTCGCGATTCTGAGATGAAAGCCTTCGTCGCCGAGCGTTATCGCAAAGCGTGGGAGGTGTACTTCACGCCACGGGCGCGAGAGATCGTCGCGAGCGATCCGCGGAGTCCGCAGGGCCGCATCCTGCGCTCGGCGCGCTACCTCGCCGAGCATATCGCGGACGTGCCGGTGATGATCTTCTGCTGCGTCAAGAAATATAACGACGCGGCGCGCAAGGGTCAGCCGATGTCGAACGCGATGTTTCCGGCGATTCAGAATCTTTGCCTGGCCGCGCGCGCGTATGGACTTGGAACCTCGATCACGGGACTGCACTCGATGTACGCGCAGGAGCTTGATGCGCGCCTGGGCGTGCCGCCTGAGTATGCAAACCTCGCGTTGATTCCGCTCGGCTATCCAAAAGGAAAATGGGGCCGGCCCGAGCGCAAGCCCGCCCTGGAAGTCACTTACTGGGAGCGATGGGGCAATCGCGCGCACACGGCGCCGGAGCAATAGATCTGCGCGGCCCGGCGCGCTTAGCCCTCGAGCACCGCGAGCACAGTGCCGCGCTGAAGCTGGTCGCCAGTCTTCACGCGGAACTCGCGCAGCCGTCCGGCGGACGGCGCCTTGATCGGAATTTCGACCTTCATCGATTCGATCACCATCACTTCGTCGCCGCGCGCTAGCTGCGCGCCCGCTTCCACAGAGAGTCTCAGCACTTTGCCAACCGCGGGGCTCTTGATGTCCATACTCGTGCGTTACGTGACGCTTTTTCCTTTTCGACCGGAAGAGATATTGCGTCATAGCAAGCACCGGCCCGCTCCGCCAGTATCGGCGCCATTAGCGCGCTTGAGTTGAGCGGGCTTCCGGCTGTAGAAGGGTCATCGTGCGGCGGTGCGTTCTGGGGACACCCGCGCACGGACGAAAACTCTTGTCGAGGGAACCGCGCTTGGCTAATGACAGCAGGATGAGCGGGATAGTCGCGTCACGCACGTTGCTCGAGTATCCGCGCGGGGCGCATCGATGGAGCCTGCTCGGGCTAACGGTCGTCGCCACGATTCTCGCGTCGTACGAATTTCAGCTCGCGCCAATTCTCTCGCTGCTGCTGCCGTATCTGCACCTGAGCCAGGTTGGTTACGGCTACTTCATCACCTTCGCGGTTCTGATTTCCGGAGTCTCGGCATTTTTCGGCGGACCGCTGGCCGATCGCTATGGCCGTGTCATTCTGATCGACATCTGCCTGGGCCTTACCGTGGTGCTGGTGTTCTGCAACCTGTTTATCACCGGCATCGTTTCGTTCGTGGTCATCCGCACCCTGATGAGCGTCGTCGCCGGCACGATGGCGGGCGCGGGCGCGGCTCTGATGCGCGACATGTCGCCGCGGGTCGATCGCGCGCTGGCGTTTGGCCTTCTGACGATCGGCCCGGTCGGCGCAAATTTCCTGGCGAACAAGATCGCCGCATTGACGCTGCCGATTTATCACACCTGGCAATCGCAGATCTGGATCACCGGATTTCTGGGTCTGGCGATGTTCGTGCCGATCGCGCTGTGGCTCAAGGACTTGAGCACCGACCTACGCTTGCAGATTTTCCGCACCGAGATTGCCTCAATGGAGGCGCGCGGGGTCAAGCTCAAAGCGGCGGAGTTGCCCTCGAGCACTAACGACGCTTTCGCGCGTCTGCTGAAGCATCCCGAGATCTGGATTCTCGTCATCGGGATGAATGCGAACCTGACGCTTTACTTTGCGATCACCGCGTTCGGTCCGCTGATGTTCACGCAGGCGTTCGGATATTCGGCCGCCGAAGCGGCCGCGATGAATTCGCACTTCTGGTTTTGCAACCTGGCCGTCCTGATCCTGACCGGCTTTGTTTCCGATCGCCTGCAGATTCGCAAACCGATCGCGATTATCGGCGCAGCACTCAGTATCGGATTGCTGGTGTGGTGGATTCCAAGTTTCACCGGCGGCGGCCTTCCGCGCGGTGAGATGGCGATCGTCGCGGCGGTTCTCGGCGGCTTCCTCGCGATCGGCTACGTGCCGTGGGCCGCGCACTTTTCCGAAACGCTCGAAGAAGTTTCGCCCGCGCTGCAAGCAACAGGATGGGCGTTTTTCGGGCTAGTCGCGCGCGCATGGGCGGGCCTGTCGGCGCCACTAACCCTGTGGGCCGCGAAGGAATTCGGATGGCAGGCGTGGATCAAGGTGAGCATCGTCGGCATGGCGATCTACATCGTCGCGCTGCTCATCGCCCGTGGAATCCGCCAGCAAGCGGAGGCCGAATCGGCAGAGCCGATCACGACCACCGCGGCCACGCACTGACCGGGATCTTTTTAATTCGTCACGGGCGCATCGTGCGCGAGCGGATTCCGAGCTGCGTCGGAACAATCTCGTACGCCTGATGCACCCAATCGACCAGGAGCGGCCGCGTGTCGCGCGGGTCGATTATCTCCTCGATGCCAAACGCCTCGGCAGTGCGAATCGGTGAACGCACCGCGTTGAATTTCTCCTCGAGTTCGCGGCGCAGTTTCTCCGGATCCTTCGACGCCGCAAGATCGCGTTTGTACGCCGCTTCGATTCCGCCCTCGATCGGCAGTGAACCCCAGTCGGCGGAAGGCCACGCATAGCGCAGATTAAGCCCGCTGGTGATTCCGTGCGCGCCGCCCGCCACCCCGAACACCTTGCGCACGATAATCGCCACCCACGGCGTGATTGTCTGGTACACCGCGCACATTGCGCGCACGCCGTGCCGGATGGTGCCCTCGCGCTCCGCTTCCAGCCCGATCATGAAGCCCGGCTGATCGACGAAGTTCACGATCGGCAGATGAAACGAATCGCACAGGTCGACGAACTTCACCATCTTGTCCGACGCCGCCGCGTCGAGCGATCCGCCGATCGCGAACGGATCTCCCGCCATCACTCCAACCGGATAGCCGTCCAGGCGCGCAAACGCAGTGACCAGCGACGGGCCGAAGTACGGCGTCATTTCAAAAACCGAATCGCGATCCATCACCAGCTCGAGAATCCTGCGCGCGTCGTAGCCCTGACGCCGGTTGCGCGGCACGATGCTGATGAGTTCGCCCTCGCGCCGATTTGGATCGTCCAGTGGAGTAATCCGCGGCGGTACCTGCCACGCGCTTTGCGGCAGATACGACAGGAAGCGGCGAATCTGCGCAAAAGCGTCTTCCTCACTTTCGGCCTCGTTGTCCACCGCTCCGCTTTCGTGAGCGTGTATATCGGAGCCGCCGAGTTCTTCCTTGTTCAGGTTCTCGCCGGTTCCCCACTTTACGACCGGAGGCCCCGCGACGAAAAGCTGGCTCGAGCCTTTTACCATCACCGAGAAGTGCGATGCCGCCACGCGCGCCGCGCCAATCCCGGCCACCGAGCCCATACATCCCGCGACGACCGGAACCTCCGACATTAGCTGCATCATGATGTCGAAGCCGCCGACCGCGGGAACGTAGGTGCGCTTCATGGTCTCGAACGTGCGCACGCTGCCGCCTCCGCCGGTGCCGTCGATCAACCGAACGATCGGCATCCGCAGCTCGTGCGCGATCAACTCGGCGTATCCGCGCTTGTTGCCGATCGACGCGTCCGCGGCCCCTCCCCGCACCGTGAAGTCGTCGCCCGCTACCACGACGCGGCGTCCGCCGATTCTTCCGGTGCCTCCAACAAAGTTGGCCGGCAGAAACTCGGTCAGCGTCTCGCCCTCATACTTGGGCGCTCCCGCCAGCGCGCCGTATTCGTGAAACGATCCGGCGTCGAGTAGCCGTTCGATTCGCTCGCGCACCGTGAGCTTGCCGCCCTCGTGTTGGCGCTTGATATTTTCGACGCCGCCCATCTGCTTCGAGAGCTCGACGCGGCGGCGAATTTCATCTACTTCCGGTTGCCAGGACATACGCTTCCTCCGCTGGGTTTCGATCTTATCAAGCACGCGCCAAGCCCTCACGGCAATGGCCGGCGCAAGCCGGTTTCGAGCCGCGATTCTTCCTGTTAGCCTTGAGCCTCGATGAGCGCCACGGCGACCCAGATTCTCCCGCATCCCACCGTCTCCACGCGGGCGAAACGCGCGATGCTCTCCGGATGGGGCCGCTACCCGGCGCTTGAATGCGATCTATACCGCCCCGAGAAATTCTCGGAGCTGGCGGAAATCGTCGCGTCGAACTCGACCTCGCTAATCGCCCGAGGCGCCGGGCGCGCATACGGCGACGCCGCGGTCAACGCAGACAACAGAGTCGTCGATGTGACCCGGCTCGGCAGGATGCTGTCGTTCGATCCGGAGGGCGCGACACTTCGCGCAGAGGCGGGAGTCACGCTGTCGGAAATAATCGATGTGTTCCTGCCGCGCGGGTATTTCCCTCCGGTGGTGCCTGGCACCCGTTACGTCACGCTCGGCGGATCGATCGCGGCCGATATCCACGGCAAGAGCCATCATCGCGACTCCTCGTTCGCGACTTACGTCACAAGCTTCGACCTGATGCTTGCGTCGGGAGAGATCCGGCGATGCTCGCGCGATGAAAACTCCGATCTGTTCTGGAGCAGCGTTGGTGGAATGGGGCTGACCGGCGTGATCCTTGAAGTCGAGATGAAGCTGCGCCGCGTCGAGAGCGCGTGGCTCGAAGGCGAGTTGATTCGCGCGCCGAACCTCGACGCCGCGTTTGAAGCCTTCGAGCGCACCAACAGCCGGTACGGAAACTCGGTTGCATGGATCGATTGCGCAAGCGGCAAAGGGAAACTCGGTCGCTCGGTTCTGAACGTCGCGAACTTTGCGAGCCGCGAATCGCTGCCTCCAGCGATCCGCCAGGCGCCATTTGAGCTCGCGCCGAAGTTCCGTCCGCTGGTCCCATTCAATCTTCCCAACTTCGTACTTGGCCCGCTCACCGTGCGCACGTTCAACAGCGCCATTTACGCGATGCATCGTGAAAAGGCCGGGCCCGCGCGCTTCGATTATCAGAGCTTTTTCTTCCCGCTCGATTCTATTCACGATTGGAATCGGATTTACGGCAAACGCGGGTTTGTCCAATATCAGTGCGTATGGCCCGAAGCCGAAAGTCGCGCAGGACTGATCGAAATTCTCGAGGCGATTAGCCATAGCCGGCGCGGCTCGTTTCTGACGGTGCTCAAGAAATTTGGCGCGCAGGACGGGATGCTCTCGTTTCCGATGCCGGGGTACACGCTCGCGCTCGACTTTCCGGTCGCCGATGGATTGCTGGAATTTCTCGATCGACTCGACGCGATGGTGCTTAAGCGCGACGGACGCGTCTATCTGGCCAAAGACGCGCGAATGCGCCCCGAGACATTTCGTGCAATGTACCCGAACCTGCCGCGTTGGCAGCAGATCAAGGCGGCAGCCGACCCGAACCATCGGTTCTCGTCCAGCCTCGCGCGGCGAATTGAGATGATCGGCGCATAGGCGCGCGAGAGCTTCCAGAGCCATGGCAAAGGTCCTAATCCTCGGCGCGACCAGCCCGATCGCGCGAATCCTTGCGATGCGCTTCGCGCAAGATGGCGATGCGCTCTACCTCGCAGCCCGCGACGCCAACGAGGCGCGAAGAATCGCACGCGACATTTCAGTGCGAACGGGAGCCGTGGCACAGTCGGGCGCTTTCGATGCGGCCGATTTCGGCTCGCACGCGGAATTCATCCGCCACGCGGCAGATGAGCTCGGCGGTCTGGACGGCGTCGTGCTTTGCTTCGGCACGCTCGGCGATGAGGACGCGGCGCAGATCGATCCGTCGGCGGCGCTCGCGACGCTGCACCAGAACTTTACCGGCGCTGTCAGCCTGATGACGCTCACGACGCTGCGCCTCGAAGAACAGAAACGCGGCTTCATGATCGTGATCGGCTCGGTCGCGGGCGATCGCGGCCGCAAAAAGAATTATGTATACGGCTCCGCCAAAAGTGGCCTTCATGCATTCACGCAGGGACTCCGCGGCCGCCTGGCAAGCGCTGGCGTGCACGTAATGACGGTCAAGCTCGGCACCGTCGATACGCGGATGACGTGGGGCCGCGAAGGAACTCTGCTGACCGTTCCGCCCAAGCAGGCAGCCGCCGCGATCTACGCGGCCTACCGGCGCAAAGCCGAGGTCGTGTACGTCCCCTGGTTCTGGCGCCCAATCATGGCCATCGTGCGGTTAATCCCCGAACGCGTCTTCAAGCGCACGAGTTTTTAGAGCGCGCGCCGTCACTCCTCGAGGTAATAGTCGATCGTCGAGACCAGGCGCACTTTTTTGTCGATCGAGCGCGCCTCGTCGAAGGAGTTCTGCGAGCCGGATGCGTCGCGCGGAAGGATCTCGAACACGCCCTGATTTGCGCGGCGGATCGGGCCGAGCTTGCTGCTGGAATCGTTGGCGAACTGCTGCGCGACGGCGCGCGCGCTTTTGGTCGCCTCAGCCAGCATCGCGGGCCGGATCGAATCGAGCTGAGTGAAATAGTAGGCGGGATTGGCAATACCGCTGTCGGGCTCGAGGTTGAGCACGATTCCCTGTCGAATCAGATCGCCGGTTAGCTGCCCGGTCTGCGCCACGCGGTCGACGTTGGACGAGCGAATCCGGATTCCGCCCTTCACCAGGTAGCGTCCGTTGCTGCGCATTTGATTCCCGCCGTATTGCTGGGTGTCGGTGACCTTGGTCGCAATCGTCTCTATCTCGCTTGCGGTAAAGCCATGGTCGTGCGCGAACGTCGTCACGAGCTTGGCGTCGCGATCGATCTCGGCGTTCGCCTTGGTCACGTCATCGTTGGTCGCGGTGAACGCGATGTTCCATACCGCGACGTCGGCCTTGACCGATCGCTCGACCAGGCCGCGCGCGGTAACGTAGCGATCGCGCCCGCGCGCCGAGAGAAAGCCCTGCTCGATAAAATAGCCGCCCAGCGCGAGTCCGATCGCGACCAGCGCCCCCAAAATCGCCGCGCTAGCCGCAGGCATCCCGCGAGATTCCATTTATCGCGTCTCCATCTTAAGACTTTCGCAGATAAGGCTACGCGCAAGCCTCGCGAAAAAGAAAGAGGCCCGGGGTTGCCGGGCCTCTTTTGCGTCGTCTTGTAGTCGCGGGTTAGTTGACGGTCCAGGTGTCGCCGCGATTCAGCAACTCGGACAGGTCGCCGGGGCCTTGCTTGGCTTTGGCGTCGGCGAGCTGTTTGTTTATCGCGCCATCGTAGGTCGGGCGCGAAACCGCGTAAAAGACACCGATCGGCGTCGGCATCGGCGCTTCGAAATTGCCGAGCATAAACGCAAGCGAAAGATTGGACTCGTCGTGGACCACGATGTCCTTTTCGCTGACGCCGTTTTCGCCGATCGTCACGACCTCGGGCCGCATCCCGGTCATCTTGATGCCCTTGTTGCGGTCCTTGCCGAAGATGAGCGGCTTGCCGTTTTCGAGGATTAACTGATGCTCGGACTTGATCGCCTTGTCGCTCACGTCGTTGAAAGCGCCGTCGTTGAAGATGTTGCAGTTCTGCAGGATCTCGATGAACGACGCGCCGCGGTGGGCGTGCGCGCGCTTGAGGGTTTCACCCAGATGCTTCTGCTCGACGTCGATGGTGCGCGCGACGAAAGCCGCATGCGCTCCGAGCGCAACGGTGATCGGATTGAACGGAAAATCGATCGAGCCTGCCGGGGTTGACTTCGTCACCTTACCGACTTCGGAAGTCGGCGAGTATTGGCCTTTGGTCAATCCATAAATGCGATTGTTGAAAAGCAGAATCTTCAGATCGATGTTGCGGCGCAGCGCGTGAATCAGATGATTGCCGCCGATCGACAGGCCGTCGCCGTCGCCGGTGATGACCCACACGTCGAGCTCCGGCCGCGTGACCTTAAGTCCGGTCGCAAGCGCGGGCGCACGGCCATGAATCGTGTGGAAGCCGTAGGTGTTCATGTAGTATGGAAACCGGCTCGAGCATCCGATGCCCGAGATGAACACCGTGTTGTGCGG
This sequence comes from Binataceae bacterium (SeqCode), assembly GCA_050736695.1. Lineage (GTDB taxonomy): Bacteria > Desulfobacterota > Binatia > Binatales > Binataceae > JBARDN01. Next base: position 21,907 of record JBOHWH010000197.1, read on the forward strand.
CTCGATGCCGAACTCCGGCATGATTTTCTGAACTTGGGCCAGGATCGCGTAATCACCGCATCCGGGGCACCACCTCACCTCCTGGTTGGAGACAAAATCCTTGCGGGTAAGTGCGGTAGCCATTGGTCCTCAGCCCTCCAATATACGGTTTATGCGGGTGACGATTTCGCTGACCTTGAACGGGCGGCCCTGGATCTTGTTGAAGCCGACCGCGTCGATCAGATAATCGGCGCGGACCATCTTCAGCAACTGGCCCATGTTCATTTCGGCGATCATCACGGTCTTGAATTTTCTGAGACTGCCGGCGAGGTCGCGCGGCAGCGGATTTAAGT
>JBOHWH010000198.1:0-15891 GCA_050736695.1 Binataceae bacterium (SeqCode)
AACCGCGGACTTCTCCCCGGACTATTCAAAACCCAACCAGTTCCTAACCACTCCTCGCGCTTCGATCCATCGAGGCTGACCACCACCCAAACCCATTTCACTCACAGCCTCTCAGGATGACGGAAAGTGTGCCGAATGCAATCCCGGATTCCGAATAAATTCCCAAACTCCGAGAGCGCAGGCCGCTGCGACCGCCCCTCCGTCATCATGAGAGTCTGTGAATTTTTTGGACACTCGATAACCGGGAACATCGCTTCAGTCAAATTCCCGGGCCACATCAGCAACGATTGTCATTCCCGGGCGTGGCTGCCGCGCTTCCGCCATCCTGACAACCGCCCCAAAAAATTCACAGACTCTCAGGATGATGGAAAAGAGAGGGTAGCGGGTATTTACAGTAGGGGCGCCGGCCCGGCGGCCTCTTCATCGCGAGGCTCATCCTCTGCACGACAGTTTCGCGAAGGTCTCAGCAGCTCATCCGCGGCGTTTGGCTCCTTGCAGGATATCGAATGGGGCGCGCTGTTTTTCGCGGCGCAGCAGGACGTACATCGCGCCGGCGCCGCCGTCGGCCGGGCGCGCGGTTGCAAACGCCAGGACGTGGCCGCCGATCGTTCCGTGGGACAGCCACTCGGCGGTCGCGTGCTTCAAAACCGGACGTCCACCGGGCGAGCCGAGCCCTCGTCCATGAACAACCAGTACGCTGCGATGCCCCTTGCGCACGGAATCGACGATGTACGCAGTCAGCGCGGCGCGGGCATCGGGCTGGATCATCCCGTGCAAGTCGATGTGATCCTGCATCGCGAATTCTCCGCGCCTAAGCCGCGTGACCATCCGCGGATCGATCCCGACGCGTGCGCCTTCGACATATTCCTCGGTCTCGGTGATATCGAAGGTGCCCTGCCCGGAAACCAGGTCGGATAGTCGCGCGAGCACCTCCGCGTCTTCGCTGACGATCTTGTGCTCGACGCGAGGTTCGAGCGGCAGGCGCGCGGAGCGCATGGTTGCGTCGAGCGGGCGGACGCCGGCGAACGCGTCACGAAATAGCGCAGCGTCATCGACGGGCGCCGCGGGTTTCGCGATAGTCGCGATCGGCAAGGGCGCGGGTTTCGGCGGCGTGGCGGGACGCGCAATCGCGCGCTGGCCAACCAGCTTTTTCAAATCCTTGAAGGGCGAAAAACTAACCGGCTGATTGATTGCCGTCTTTTCCGGGATGGCGGATTCAGCGGTGCGCCGAGTTTTCTTTTTGCGGGCCATCGCGACTCGCGAGCACGAGCGTCGCACGGGACTTTGGTCCTGATTATGCCGCGCCCGAGCCGCGCGTGGAACGGGTTGCCATCGCCGGCGCTTTCAACCGAGCATTGCTGGTGCGTATGGGCAACCGATTGGCTACACTTGCGAATCAAGATCGTATCGCGGAAGGAGAATTCGAGGATTCGATGCGCAAACCACTCATCATCATCGGTAGCATCGTCGGCGGAATTGTTGTCGCAGTCGCCGCGATCTTGATTTACGCAGCCGCCAATCTCAACTCGATCATCGCAAACAATCGCGACCGGGTGCTGGCCCGAGTCAGCGAAAGACTTGGCCGCGGCGTCCATGTCGAGAGCATCAAGGCCGAGCTCGGCTGGGGCATCGTGGCCGATCTCTCCGGCGTCCAAATTGGCGACGACCCCGCTTTTTCGGCCAAGCCGTTCGTCACGTCCTCCGCCGTGTACGCGCAAGTCGAGTTGATGCCGCTTCTGGGACGCGAGCTCCGGATCAGCAAGGTTGTGCTCAGCCATCCGGAAATAACCATCATCCGCAATGCGGCCGGTCAGCTCAATGTTTCCACGATCGGGAGAAAGAACAACAAGTCTTCAGAGCAAGGCGCGGCCAGCGGCGCCGGGAATCAAAGCGCGAAGGGCGGAGCCGCCGCGGGCAATCCGATGGCGGAAGCGGAGCGCAACGATGAGCGCCGCACCGCGCGGCTCGAGGCTCTGCGCGTCGCGAATTTCTCAATTGACGGGGGTAAGATTATCTACCGCGACGCTGACCAGCCGCCGCTCGAGATTTCCGGAATCGATTTTGATCTAAAGAATTTCAGTTTCGTCTCGGCGTTCGATATCGACCTGAAAATGAAGGCGCTCGGCGCCGACACGCAGAACCTCGAACTCAGCGGCAAGGTCGGCCCGCTGCTGAGCGGCTCGAGTATCGACGTGAATGCGGTGCCAATAGATCTCAGCCTCGGCGCGGGACCGTTTGGGATCGCGGATTTCCGCAAGTTCGAGCCGGCCCGCAAAGCGATTCCCGTCAAACTGGACATAACCGGCGGCATCAGCGTCGCTGCAACGCTTACGGGACGCCTCGATGCGCTGCATCTGCATGGCGCGACCGACCTGACCTCGAATCAAGTCAGCTTCGGCGACTCGTTCAGCAAGCCCGCCGGCACCGCGCTTAAGATTGGCCTGGACGCCGACCGCGAGGGATCGAAACTCGCGATCGCGGTTGCGCAGGTGACTCTGGACGCGCTCGATCTTAAGGCAACCAGGATTACGTTCGGCGGCGGCAGTTTCAGCGGCCGAATCGACACCAATCAGTTCGATATCGGATCGATTGCCAAGCTCGCGCCGGCCGCCGCCAAGCTCGGAGTAACGGGCAAGGCCGAAGTCCACAGCGACGTGCGCGTCACCGGCGGCAAACCGTCGGCCAACGGCCTCGTGACTCTTACCGGGGTGACGATCCCCAAACCCGGCGGGCAACAGGGCGCGGGCAACGCGGTGAGCAATTTGACCGGCGACATCAAGCTTGCGGGCGCTGCTGCCGACATCGGGCCGCTGACCTTCAACGCCGGCGCATCCCACGCAACTTTGAAGGCTCACGCCGAACCGATCTATCCGCCCATCGTCAGCTACAACCTGACTGCCGACGCGATCCACACCGCCGATTTCGCGCCCGACCGCCCCGCTGACGAGCAACTTAACAACATCAAGGCGACGGGCACCGCGAGCATGAAGCCGTTCGGGATCGACGATGAAAACAAACTCGTCTCGCCGGCCGGATTCCTGAACAACGTCGCGTACAAGAATCTGACCCTCTCGACCTCGCTCGAGGGCAAGCGGATTCGCGCGATTGAGATGCGGGTGGACGCCTTCAATGGCCAGATTGTCGCGACCGGACAGACCGATCTGGCGCCGGGCGCCCAGTTCGACACCTCGGTCTCGCTCGCGAACGTCGATGTGCAGCAGGTGCTCGCATCTCAGAAATCAAAGGCCGCGGACAAGGTGCGCGGACTGCTGACCGGCAACCTGCAGCTTTCAGGCAAGTCCGGCAAATTCGATGAGCTCAAGCCTACTCTGAACGGCAGCGGAAAGATTTTGCTGATGCAGGGCAAGCTGGTCGGCATCAACGTCGCCTCAACCGCGCTCAAGAAGGTCGACAAGCTGCCGGGGATCGGAAACCTGGTGCCCGATTCGGTGGTGAATAATCATCCCGAGCTGTTCAAGAACCCGGACACCGATATCGAATCCGCATCGTTGAATTTTGTCTTGAAGGGGCCGCGGGTTACATCGCACGATATTCTGATCAAGAACGTGGACTACTCGCTCACCGGTGACGGCTGGATCGACATGGACAAGAATATCGACATGGCGGCTCGCATCCTGCTCACCCAGCAGTTGACCAGGGAGATCGTCGCGCACAAGCAGAGCGTGGTGTACGTCACCAACAAGAACGATCAGATCGATCTGCCGATGCAGATTACGGGACGGTTGCCCAAGCCGATCGTAGTTCCCGATGTCGCGGACCTTGCGCAGCGCGCAGGCCAGCGCGCGCTCCAGGAGCAGGGCTCGAAGGCGCTCGGAAAATTTCTTGGCAAAAAGGGACTGGGCGGAATTTTCGGCGGCAAGTCGGGCAGCGGCACCGACCAGAATCCGCTGAACAATCTGAAGAAGCTTTTTTAGCCAGTCTCACCGTCCGTAACGGCAGACCTCCCAACGCCTGCGCTGAGCCACTAAGGTCTGCTTCATTCGCCTAAAAGGCTTTAGTTCAGACCTCTTGTAACTTAATCCTACATTTGGTAATAGATAGGTATCGCGGAGTTGATCCGCGGCTGCCGGGCGCGCCGATGCTCGCCGGGCGGCGGCAAGTCTGCCATCAAGGGGGGTCGCGTGGAAGCTAATGTTCAGCACTTCATGGAGCACATCACCTGCTCGGAATGCCTGCAGCGGAACACCCCGTCGCGTGCGCGCGTGTTCGTGATGGTGGGGGAAGAGGAAGGCGACCCGGCGGTGATTGGCTTTTGCTATGCACACGCCGCGGAGCGGGTTGGCACACTCAAATCATTGGCGCATCAGTCCTCTCAGGCAAAATATGCGGCGTTCGCGCATCGTAACGTGATTCCGCTTCGTCCGCGAGCCTGAGCCGACTTACAAATTCACCTGCACGATCGTTGCGCCCGCGCCGCCGTGATGCGGATCGGCGGGCGCGAACGACGCGCAATAGCTCGAGGTTCCGAGATAATCCTGCACCGCCTTGCGCAGCGCGCCCGAGCCGATGCCGTGCACGATTCGCACCTCGGCCCGGTTGGTCAGGAATGCCTGGTCCAGGAACTCTTCGAGCTTGCGCAGCGCGTCGCCCGAGCGCATCCCGATAAGATTCAGCTCCGCATGCTCCTGCGCGTCCGCGCTGAAGGTGACGGTGTGGCTCGGCTCTTTGCGCGCGGTCGCGCGCGGGGCGTCGAAGGCCGGCGCCGGCTTCGCGCGTGCGCGCCGCAGTCGCTCGGGCGAGACTTCGATCTTAAGGCCGCCGCGAACAATCACGGCCCGCTCAGAATCGATCGAAAGCAGCTCGGCGCGAATCTCGCCCAGCTCGACCTGATCGCCGGGCCGGAGCGGCGCGTTATCGGAGGGTAAATCCGACTGCGCCGCGGGCACGGCGGTTTCAAGCCGCGCCGCCGCTTCCGTGACGAACTTGCCCAGGTCGGTGCGCGACTTCGAGCGCTCCCGGAGCTCGCGCATCAGCTCCGCACCCTCGCGGCGCAGGTCTTCGATCATCTCGCTCACCGCGGCGCGGGCGCGCGCGCGTTCGGCGTCGAATTTTTCGCTCTCGCGCAGAGCCTGCGCGCGCGCGTCGCGCAGGCCGTGCTCGAGTTCCTGCTGATGTGCATGCTGGCGCGCCGCTTCCTCGCGAATCCGCGTGCGTTCCACTTCGAGACGGCCGAGCGCCTGGTCAAGATCGACGCTCCCCGCGCCCATCGCGGCTTGCGCTGCGCGAATTATCTCGTCGGGCAGTCCGAGCCGGCGCGCGACCGCAAGCCCGTAGCTCTGGCCGATCGTATGCGGTTTCAGCCGGTAAAGCGGAGTCAGCCGTTCGGGGTCGAAATCCACCGCGGCGGCGTCAAAGCCAACGCGCGAGTAGGCGTGGAGCTTGACCGCGGTCGAATGGGTCGCGATCGCGATCATGCATCGCCGCGCAGCGAGATGATTCATCAGCCCAATGGCCAGCGCCGCGCCCTCGGCGGGGTCGGTGCCCGCGCCCGGCTCGTCCAGGATTACCAGCGCGGGTTCGTCGAGCGAGCGGACGATCTCCGACAGATTTGCGATATGTCCGGAGAAGCTCGACAGGTTGGCTTCGATCGACTGTTCGTCGCCGATATCGGCGAACACACTGCGAAACACCATCGACTTGCTGCCTGCGCGAGAGGGAATCAAGAGGCCGGTTTGCGCCATCAGCGAGAGCAGGCCGATGGTTTTGAGCGCAACGGTTTTGCCGCCGGTGTTTGGACCCGAGATGACAAGTCCATGCTGCCTCGGCGCGATACTGACGTCGATCGGCACGACCTCGCGCCCGCTTTGCAAAAGAAGCGGATGCCGCGCGTCGCTGAAGTCGATTCCGTCGTCAACGATCTCGGGCTCGACGGCGGCGCATCGCTCGGCGAAAATCGCGCGCGCGTTGAGTGCGTCGAGCTCGACCATCGCGGCAAAGGTCATCTCGAGCTCGCGCGCGTATCCACCCGTCATCGCGGTCAAGGCGGCGAGTATCCGATGCTCCTCCGCCTCGGCCTCGCGCTCGAGCATCATCACGCGATTGTTCAGCTCGACCGCCCACATCGGTTCGACGAACAGCGTCTCGCCCGAGACCGAGCGATCCTGCACAATACCTTCCAGACGCTCGGCGTAATTCAGTTTGAGCGGCAACACGAAGCGGCGGTTGCGCACCGTCACGACGAAATCTGAAACGAACGGCTCCATCCCGCCCGCGCTGAGCGAGCGCGCAAGCCGCATCTCGAGTTCGCTGCGTTCGTCGCGCATGCGCCTGCGCAGGCGGCGCAGCTCGGGGCTGGCGTCGTCGAGCAGGCTCCCGTCGTCGGCCAGAGCCGACAGGAGCGCATCGGCGAGCTCTTTGGGCGCGAGCAGGTTCTGACAGAGCGCGCCGAGATGCGGCATCCGCTCGACGCGCGAGCGCATAAAGCCGGCGACGTGGCGCGAGGCGAGCACGAAATCGCGAATCAGCAGCAGCGACGCGCCGTCGAGCATCGCGCCGCTGCGCGCAGCCGCGAGCAGCAGATTGCGCTGGTCCGCAAAAGATTGCATCGGCAGCGAGCCGGTATGCGCGCGCAGCTCGACCATCTCGGCCGTGGCGCGCAGGCGCTCGCGAACTTCCGCGGGCGCGGTGGCCGGGCGCAGACGCAGCGTCGCCTCGCGCCCCGGTTCGGAGGCGGCGTGAACGGCGACAAGATTCAGCACCTTGTCGAATTCAAGCGCTCTGAGATCGCGATTACGCATCGTCGGCTCTCGCCCATCATCTGAAATTTGGCTCTGCGCAATTCGGGCGGCTTAACGCTAATATCTAGCCGAAACCGCCGCCGCAGGCACCATGAGGCAATCCTGAGGAACGGGTAGAGCAATCTTGAGGAACGGGTAGAGCTAGTTATGGATCGAATCGAATCACGCATCCAAACCTCATCCGAGGAATTCCGTAAAAACCGCGAGGCGATCGTCGGCCAAGTCGAAAAGCTGCGCGCCGCGATCGAGCGCGTACACGCCGGAGGGCCCGAGCACGCGCGCAAGCGTCATCTCGAACGCGGCAAGCTGCTTGCGCGAGACCGGGTACGCAAGCTGCTCGACGACGGGAGCCCGTTCCTCGAGCTCTCGACGCTGGCTGCTCACGAGATGTACGGCGGCGAGGCGCCGGGCGCAAGTATCGTGACGGGAATCGGGCGCGTGCATGGCCGCGAGGCGGTAGTGATCGCGAACGACGCGACGGTTAAGGGCGGCACGTACTATCCGATGACGGTGAAGAAGCATCTGCGGGCGCAGGAAATCGCGATGGAGAATCGGCTGCCGTGCGTCTACCTGGTCGATTCGGGCGGCGCGTTCTTGCCGCTGCAAGCGGAAGTGTTTCCCGACCGCGATCACTTCGGACGGATCTTCTACAACCAGGCGCGGATGTCGGCGCTGGGACTCGCACAGGTCGCCGTCGTGATGGGTTCGTGCACGGCGGGCGGCGCGTACGTCCCCGCGATGTGCGACGAAAATATAATTGTCCGCGAGCAGGGGACGATCTTTCTGGCGGGTCCGCCGCTCGTGCGCGCCGCGACCGGAGAGGAAGTCAGCGCCGAAGAGCTCGGCGGCGGCGATGTTCATACGCGGCTTTCGGGCGTCAGCGATCATCTGGCCGAAGACGACGAGGATGCGCTGGGCATCGCACGCGCGATTTTCGAAAACCTCGGCCCGCGCGAGTCTGCCACCGCTCTTCAGGAATCTCCCGAAGATCCTTATTACGATCCCGCGGAGATCTACGGCGTGATTCCGTCCGACACACGCAAACCCTACGACGTGCGCGAGGTGATCGCACGAATCGTCGATGGGAGCAGGATGCACGAATTTAAGCCGCGTTACGGCAACACCCTCGTGACGGGCTTCGCGCGAATCTTCGGCTACCCGGTCGGAATCGTCGCCAACAACGGCGTGCTGTTCAGCGAATCCGCGCTCAAGGCGACGCACTTTATCGAGCTATGCTGCGCGCGGCGAATCCCGCTGCTGTTCCTGCAGAACATCACAGGGTTCATCGTCGGCAAGCGCTACGAGCAGGGCGGAATCGCAAAGGACGGCGCCAAGATGGTGAACGCTGTCGCAAACGCGCAGGTACCGAAGTTCACGGTGATTATCGGCGCGTCGAACGGCGCGGGGAATTATGGAATGTGCGGCCGCGCATTTGGACCGCGCCTGATGTTCATGTGGCCGAACTCGCGAATCTCGGTGATGGGCGGGGAACAGGCCGCGAACGTTCTGCTGACGGTCAAGCTCGATCAATTGAAACGCGACAACCAGACCATGAGCGCCGGCGATCAGCGCGAGTTCACCCGTCCTACGCTGGACAAGTACGAGCTTGAATCGAGCTGCTACTACTCGTCGGCGCGGCTGTGGGATGACGGCGTGATCGATCCGGTAGAGACCCGCAACGCTCTGGCGCTCGGAATCGCGGCGTCGCTCAATGCACCAATCGCGCCGGCCGCGCAGTTCGGCGTATTCCGGATGTAGCGACTGCGATGCCCGCGCAGGTTACACATGCGATTCTCGGCACCGCCGGCCATATCGATCATGGCAAGACCGCGTTGGTCCGCGCGCTGACCGGCCAGGAGACTGATCGCCTGAAGGAAGAGCGTGAGCGCGGAATCTCGATCGAGCTCGGCTTCGCCTACTTCATCCTGCCCGACGGCACGCGCGCCGGCGTGGTCGATGTGCCCGGGCACGAGCGCTTCATCCGCAACATGCTGGCCGGCGCGCATGGGATCGACCTGGTGCTGTTCACAATCGCGGCTGACGACGGCGTGATGCCGCAGAGCGAAGAACATCTGGACATCCTGCATCTGCTCGGGACCCGTCGCGGAATTTTCGTGATCACCAAATCCGATCTCGCCGATGCCGCGCGAATCCGCGAGGTGCGCGACGAGATCGGGCTGCTCGCCGAGGGCACCACGCTCGAAGACGCGCCGATCGTCGCGGTGTCCTCGCATACCGGCGCCGGGATGGCCGAGCTGCGAGCCGAGATCGTCCGCCAGCTTGAAGGCTTCGAAGGGCGGCGCGCGACCGGAATCTTCCGCCTGCCGATTGATCGATCATTCGCGATCAAAGGCCACGGCGCCGTGGTGACCGGCACCGCAATCGGCGCCGAAGTTCGCGTGGGCCAGAAACTCCGCGTGATGCCCGCCGGCATTGAGGTTCGCGTGCGCGCTGTGCAGATGCATTCCGAGCCGGTAGAAAGCGCGGGGCGCTGCCAGCGGGTGGCGCTCAACCTTGCGGGTGCGGAGCGGATCGAACTCAAGCGCGGGCTGGTGCTCGCCGACGAGAAACTCGACTTCGCGACCACGCACTTTGACGCGTCGCTCGAAATCCGGCCGGCGGCGAAACGTCCGCTCCGCGCCAACTCACGTATCCGGATGTTTATCGGCACGGCCGAGACAATCGGCCGCGTGATTTTGCTCGAAGACAAAACCGCAATCGCGCTCAAGGAGCGATGTCTGGTGCAGATTGTCACCGAGGATCCGGTCGTCGCGCTCGGCGGCGACCGGTTTGTGATTCGCGACGAAACCAACGTACGCACGCTCGGCGGCGGTGTCGTGCTGAATCCGCTCGGACGCCGGCTGCGCAAGCCGCTCGAGCGCTACCGGGCAAACCTGGCAATTCTTCGCGACGGTGCGGGACCTGAAACGCTCGAAGCGCTGATCGATCTGCAGGAAAGCCTTGCGCTGAGCGCGCTGCGCGCGCAGCAACTGCTGAACGCGCCGCAAAAAGAGATCGCGGCGGCGTTGAAGGATTCGCGCTTTATCAAGCTTTCGATCGGCGACGAGGAAGGCTTCACGACCGCGGCGAAGTGGGCCGCGCTCGGACGCTTCGCACTTGCCGCATTGACTGCTCATCATGCGGCCGAGCCGCTTGCTCCGGGCCTTGAGATGGAAGCGCTGCGCTCGCGCCTGCCGTGGCAGGTAAGCGCGCGCGCGTTCCGTTCGATCGTCGATCGGCTCGGGCGCGAAACCGGAATCGTGCGCGACGACAGCATCCTGCGCCTGATGACGCATCAGGTGAATCTGGGCGGCGCAGCGGGCAAGCTCGGCGGGCAGATCGAGCAGGCGCTCGAAGCCGCGCGTTATCAGCCGCCCGACTTAACCCAGCTTGCCGCCGAGCTGAAACTCGCGCCGGCGATGCTTGCGCAGATGCGCACGGTTGCGGCCGCACTCGAACGCGAGGGACGACTGGTTAAAATCGCGACCGATCTTTATTTCGGCCGCCGCGCGCTCGACTGCGCGCGCACCATTCTCGCCGAGTATCTGTCGAAGAACCCGGAGATCACGGCGGCGGCTTATCGCGATCTGCTCGGAGCCTCGCGCAAGTTTGCGATCGCGCTGCTCGATTATTTCGATCACAGCGGCGTGACGACCCGGGTCGGCGACGCGCGCCGCCTGCGCGCCCGCATCGGCTGACATCGCGCGCGCAAAGGGCCACAATGTGTTGAATGTCCGATGAGAAAGACAATAATCCGTCACGCGCGGACCTCATTCGCCTGACGGCGCGGTGCAAGGCCGCCGGTTGAGCCGGCAAGCTGGGTCCGGCGGATCTGGCGGCCACACTTGCGCGGCTCGAACTTGGGAGCCATCCCGATTTGCTGGTTGGAATCTCGACCGGCGACGACGCCGGAGTGTTCCGTCTGCGCGACGATCTGGCGATCGTCAATACGGTCGATTTCTTCACGCCGGTGGTTGACGATCCGTACACATATGGGCAAATCTCCGCCGCCAACGCGCTCAGCGACGTTTATGCGATGGGCGGCCGCCCGGTGAGCGCGCTCAATATCGTGTGCTGGCCGCAAACCGGAATGCCGGGCGAGATGCTGGCCGAGATTCTGCGCGGAGGCTCCGACAAAGTACGCGAGGCGGGCGCCGTAGTGGTCGGCGGCCATAGCGTTGCCGATGAAGAAGTAAAGTACGGGATGGCGATCACGGGCGTGATCGATCCGCGCCGGATTATCCGCAACGTCGGCGCGCGCGCAGGTGACGCGCTGCTCCTGGCCAAGCCGCTTGGCACGGGAATTTTGATGACCGCGTTCAAGCGCGACGCGCTGCCGGCCGATCAATACGCCGCCGCGGTCAAGGTGATGGCGCAGCTAAACGCCGGCGCTGCGGCGGCGATGCTCGAGCACGAGGTTCACGCCGCGACCGACATAACCGGCTTTGGGCTGATGGGTCACGCGTCGAAGATGGCCGAGGGCAGCGGTGTGACGATGATTTTCGAGGAATCGGATCTGCCGCTTCTGCCGGGAGCAATTGAGCTTTGCCGCGCGGGAATGAATCCAGGCGGCGGCGCGCGCAATCGCGAGTACTACGAGCCGATGGTCAAAATTCATGACGAGGTTTCCGACGTGATGGCGACGCTCGCGTTCGATCCGCAAACCTCGGGCGGCCTGCTCATTTCGGTCCCTGAAGAGCAGGCAATAAGTTTGCTCGCCACGCTCCAGGACGCCGGCTATCCCGACGCCGCGATTGTAGGCCGTGTGATAGCGCGCGGGGCACTGCCGCTTGAACTGGTGTGAAGGCCGGGAGAAGGGCGGCGGAGTCGCGGAGGGTAAATCTCGATGGAATTTTTCGACGTAGCAACCAGCACTCCAACCGTGCGGCGATTTTCTCCGCGTCCTGTCGAGCAACGCGATCTTGAATACGTGCTCGAGACCGCCAACATGGCGCCTTCAGGCTCGAACGCGCAGCCGTGGGAGTTCGTGGTCGTGCGCGAAGCGGGTGCGCGGCGGGAAATCCAGAAGATGTACGAAGCGGTATGGGGGCCGTACAAAGAGAGTGCGATTATCCGCGGACGCAAAACGCTTTCGCCGCGCGCGCAAAAGGCTCTGGCCGTCGGCGACGAGTTCGCGGCCTCGCTCGCGATCGTGCCGGCGCATATCGTGATTTTTCTCGATCGTCCAAAAATGCGCGTCGCGCGCGGCACGCCTGAGGATCAGTTCAACTTCGGCGCGACCTACGGATCGATCTTTCCCGCGATCGAGCTGATGATGCTGTCGGCGCGGGCGCTGGGAATCGGCACCGCGATGACGACGATGCTGTCCTCGCGCGAGCCGGAGACCAAGGCGCTGCTCGGCGCGCCCGAGGATTTTCAACTGATAGCGCTGGTGCCGATTGGCTATCCGGAAGACGGGTTCAAGCGTCCGTACCGCAAGCCGGTGTGGCCGCGGATTCACGACGGCCGCTTTGGGAGCCATTGGCCGCGCGCTACTTCCTGAGGAGCGGAATAACCTCACGCGCGAACTGATCGAGTTGCGCGGAGCGATCGCGCGGATGACAGATCGCGTCGATTCCGATATCGCGCACCCCAGCCTCGATAAACTCCGCCACCCGCGCCGCGACATCCGCGGGCGTGCCGAGGGCCGCGTAGCGCTTGGCCGGCTCACGAAAGTCCATCGCATAGCGCTTGCTCAAATGCGTGGCCGATACGTCGAGCGCGGCTTCGTACGACGCGCCGAGCGTGCAGAACAGATGCACGCAGGTTCCGAAGGTCGTGATCTCGCGCCCGGCGCGCCGAGCCTCGCGCGCGATAAACTCAAGCCCGTCGCTGACGCGCTTGGGCGTGACGACGTACGGCATCCATCCGTCGCCATAGAGCGCGGCGCGCTTGAGCGCGGCTTCGGCGCGGCCACCGACCCAGATTGGAGGACCGCCGGGAGTGGCAGGCTTGGGCTCCATGCTGATCGGGCCGAAATTGAAATATTTCCCGTTATGCTCGACGCGATCCTCGGTCCATAACCGCCTTATTATCCCGATCGCCTCGTTGGTGCGGCCACCGCGCTGCTTGACCGGAACTCCGCTTGCCTCGAACTCGGGCGGAAATTCTCCGCCGACGCCGACGCCGAATATAAAGTGCCCCGCGCCGAGCATCCGATCGAGCGTCGCAACCAGCTTGGCGACGGTCGCCGGATTGCGCAGCGGGAGCAGATAGATGCTGGTGCCGAATGTCAGCTCAGGCCTGAGCGCGGAGAAATAGCTCAACTGGATCAGCGGGTCGCTGATCGGTCCGGTAAACGCGATGTGATCGCCGGCCCATACGATGTCGTAGCCCCATCGCGCGATCTCGTCGATCATGGTGCGCGCCTGTTCTCGATTTCCGGCGCCGCCCGACACTCCAAATCTGATCCGGTCACCGACCGGGAGAGCATTACTCATTGCGGGGTTCCTCGCGGTCGATCAAATAGCGCGAATCGAGTTTGCGATAAACCGAAATCAAGTCGTCGAGCAAGGTTTGCTGCGGGATTTCCGGACGCGGCGCGGCCCTCGCGAGATCGTCTGCGATGCGCGGAATTTCCAAACAGGGCGATCCGCTCGGGCTTTGCAGCCTGGAGCGCATGCCGCCTTATCGCAAGATACTGCCAGCCGGCCGCTTACGCGGAGCGACTGACGGCCGAGGCTTGCAGGCCCTTGGGACCTTGCGCCACCTCGAACTGCACCTTTTCGCCCTGTTCGAGCGAACGGAAGCCGTTTCCGTCGATAGCGCTGTAGTGGACGAACACTTCCTGTCCGTCTTCCATAGTGATGAAGCCGTAGCCCTTCTTAGGGCTAAACCACTTAACCGTACCGGTAGGCATTCCCCCGTACCTCCTGACTGACCCCGCAAGCCCAAAAGAACCAGCGGGGCAGCGCCGCCTCCCCAAGCGACGCGAGTGTAACGGCGCGCATATACCATAAGGCAGTGCCGCACTCCAAACGCTGGAAAAGGCCGGTGATGCTTTCAGGGCCGCGCTGGCGAGCCGTGCCGCGTGATCATCATACAGACAGTGCGAAAAATCTGAATACGACGGCGGCGATCAGCCGCCGAAACGCGCGATCGGCCGCGCGTGAATGTGGCAATGGTCCGGAATCTGGCGCATCACGCCGTCGATAATGAATCGGTCTTCGCCGTATTTCTTGCGCGCAACGAGCGCCAGCGCCTCGATCATGAAGGCGCGTTCGTCGTCAGACGGAGCGACGCGATGATCCCCGAGCACCGCCATTGGCGTGTCACAGGAATCGCAATCCAGAATCGCGAACTTGAATGGATGGACGAACTGGCAGTAACGCTGCGTGTAGTCGCGCAACTCGCAGAGCTCGCACTTGGGCATCGGAGTAGCGGAAGTCACGCCCCGCGGGCTGCGACGAGCCCGCGGAGCGTATCCGACTCGAATTACTTCGCCGGTGACGCCATCGCCGACGGCGCCGCCATCGATCCGCCAGTCGCGCCGCTTTCCGCCGCTGACTGCGCGCCGCGGCCCTTGCCTTGGCCCTTGGTGGCGACCTTGGCGGCTTCCTTGGCGTGCCGCTTGCAGCGATAGACGCTCGAGGTCGAGATGCTCATCTCGGTCGCAATGTCCTTGGCCTTTTTGCCGGAGTTAAGTGACTGCATCACGGCGTCGCAGTCCACCTTGCTGGCGGCATAGGCCGGAATAGCGGATGAAAATGCCATCGCCAACCCGAGCATCGCCGACGCAGCCACAATCGCAAATTTACTCATGACGGTCCCCTCCATTAAATTCGGGTAAATAAGTTAGTCCCCCCAGTATTCCAGAAGTGACCCCCGCAAAAATAGTCCCCCGAGCAGGCCATCTTATAACTCGAGCATCACCTTGGTCTGAATGCTCGGACGCGCGAGATCGGCGAACGCGGCCGGGAGCTCCGCCATCGCGACGATATTTGTGATCATCGCCGAGGTATCAACGCGCCCCGCGGCCAGCATCGCGATCGCCGTCTCAATCTCGCCGGGCTCGAGGCCCAGGCTGAAGCGCACATCGAGTTCCTTGTTCATCGCGCTTATCGGACCCCAGCTATCCTCTTCCATGCACACGCCGATCACGACGATTCTGCCGCCACGGCGCGCATAGGCGACCGCCTCGCCGAGCGTGCCAGCCGCTCCGATACACTCGAACACTACGTCGGCGCCCGCAGAGCGTCCGGTCAGCTTCGCGAGCTCGGAAGCGGGATTCTTGACCCGCGGATCGATCGCCAGGTCGGCGCCCATCTTGAGCGCGACCTCGCGCCGTCCCGGAGCGCGCTCCGACACGACGATCGCGCGTGCGCCGGAAAACCTCGCCCATTGCAATGTGACCAGCCCGATCGGCCCCGCGCCCATGATCAACACCGACTCGCCCGCGCGCAGTCCCGCGCGATGCACCCCGTGCAGGCCGACGACGAGCGGCTCGACGGTCGCGCCGAGGCGATGACTCATCGTGGGCGGCATTTTGAAGACGCTTTGCGGGGTGGTTTTCATTTTCTCGGCGTAGGCTCCGGCGACGTCGCCAAAGCCGACCAGCTTCATCGCGCGGCACTGTGCGCCGTTTCCAGCCTTGCACGAATCGCAGACACCGCACGCGCGATAGGACATGACGACCACGGCGTCGCCGCGCGCGAGGCCGGTGACGCCAGCGCCGAGTTCGTCGACGACGGCCGAGAACTCGTGGCCCATGATCGTTCCCGGCGGCATTCGAAAGCCATATTTCGCGGCGTGCAGATCGGAGCCGCATACGCCGCAGTTTTTTACGCGCACTACGATCTCGCCGGGGCCGGCGGCCGGATCGGGAACCTCAGCGACCTCGAGCGGCGCACCGGCCGCTTTGAACACACATGCTTTCATGAAGGACAATCCTTAGCATATTTTTTTGATACGCGTGGCGATCCCGCGTGGCATCGACCCGTGCTTTGAAGCCACGCACTAATCGCTTCGCGGAGATTTTTCGGTGCGCTCAGAGTCTGTGATCTTTTTAGTCTGCCGCCCTTTCCGTCATCCTGAGAGGCTGTGAGTGGATTGCCGAGAAGCACTTCGGAATGATTTCAGGGGTCCGTTTTTCACAAAGCTAATTCACTCACAAACCCTGAGAGTTTGTGAATGT
>JBOHWH010000199.1:0-18938 GCA_050736695.1 Binataceae bacterium (SeqCode)
GTGCGATGCCGCCGATCGACGAATGTCTGCGCGCGGCCGAACGCGAACCAATCCTGGCGAGTCTTGGTGCGGCCTATGTGAAGATGCTCGTGCGGCGTGCGTCGGACGCCCTGCGCGAGGAGCTTCGCGCGGGACGCGGTGCCGAACGTGAGCGTGCCGTGATCCTCGCCGAAATAGTCGGCCGCGCCGCGCAAGCCGCCGCCGCCGACGTTCCCAATCTGCGCCCGGTCGTGAACGCGACCGGAGTTGTGCTCCACACCAATCTTGGCCGCGCGATTCTGGCCGAGTCCGCGATCGAGGCGGTCGAGATTGCGGCGCGATCGGCGGTGAATCTCGAATACGATCTCGAATCGGGTGAGCGCGGCGATCGCGACGCGATCGTCGAAGAAATCCTCTGCGCACTGACCGGGGCCGAGGCCGCCACGGTCGTGAACAACAACGCCGCCGCGGTGCTGCTCGCGTTGAACACGCTTGCGATGGGACGCGAGGTTATCGTATCGCGCGGCGAGCTTATCGAGATCGGCGGCGCATTCCGGATTCCTGACGTGATGACCCGCGCGGGTGCGCGCCTGCACGAGGTCGGCACCACCAACCGGACCCATCCGCACGATTTCGCCGACGCGATCGGCCCCGACACCGCGCTCCTGATGAAGGTGCATCCGTCGAACTACCGTATCGTCGGTTTCACGAGCGATGTCCCGCTTGAAGAGCTGGCGCGGATCGGGCGCGAGCATGGTCTCGAAGTAGTTGAAGATCTGGGCGCGGGCGCGCTGGTCGATCTGGCGCGCTACGGATTGCCGCACGAGCCGGTGGTTGCCGAAGAAATCGCGGCGGGCGCGGCGCTCGTGACTTTCTCGGGCGATAAGCTGCTCGGCGGCCCGCAGTCCGGGCTGGTAGTCGGACGGCGCGGCCTGATCGCGAAGCTGAAAGCGAATCCACTGCGCCGCGCGCTACGATGCGACAAGCTTACGCTCGCCGCGCTCGAGGCGACGCTAAGAATCTATTTGCGCTCGGCCGATATCGCCGATGAAATCCCGACTCTCCGCCTGATGCGGCGCACACCGCCCGAGCTGTGGGAGATCGCGGAGCGCGCATGCGCGATAATCCGTGAGCGCCTTGGAGCGGAATTCGCCGTCGAGGTGTTCGGGGTTGTGTCGCGCATTGGCTCCGGATCGCTGCCCGGCGCGTCCCTTGCCTCAGTCGGCGTCAGGATCACGCATCCGCAAATCTCGTCTAGCGCGATCGCCGCGAAGTTCCGGCGCGTGAGAATTATCGGGCGCGTCGCCGACGATTCGTTTATCCTCGACATGAGGATGATCGAAGATCCCGCGGTCTTTGCTGTCGATTTGAGACACGAATAAGCCGGGCGCGTTGCGGCGCCATTGGAGTGGAAAAAATCATGTCGGACAAGAGCTACAAGATTATCGATATCGTCGGTATCTCCGACGACAGTATTCAGCAGGCCGTTCGCAACGCGCTGGCCAAGGCGGAGAAGACGATCAGAAACATTTTGTGGTTCGAGGTCAAGAATATTCGCGGTGCCGTGGACAAAGCCGGCAAACCGGAATTTCAGGTCGAAGTAAGAATTGCGTTTCGGCTCGAAGACGCCCCCGTCAACTGAACCGCGCGCGACCTGGTCACGGAGCGAGCGATGAAATTCGGCACCTTCCTGATGCAGACCAATCCGTCGAGCCTGAGCGCGGTTGCGCGCAAGGCAGAGGAGCTTGGCTACGAGTCGCTCTGGATTCCCGAGCACATCATCCTGCCGCTCGAGTACAAATCGCCCTATCCATATTCCACCAGCGGACGGATGCCTGCGCCGCCGGAGACTCCACTGCACGATCCGATGCTCGCGCTGGCCTTTATCGCGGGAATCACGACGCGGATTCGGCTCGCGACCGGAATCTACGTGCTGCCGATTCGAAATCCGTTTGCGACTGCGAAAGCGGTTGCGAGCCTCGACGTGCTCTCGGGCGGGCGCTTCATTTTCGGCGTCGGTATCGGATGGCTCGAGGAAGAGTTTGAAGCCGTCGGAATGAATTTCAAGGATCGCGCGCTCCGCTCGCGCGAATACGTCGGCCTTCTGAAGGAACTCTGGGCCAGCAACGCTCCGCTGTACAAGGGTAAGACCGTCGGTATTGAGGGCTTCAGGATGATGCCCAAGCCGGTGCAGAAACCGCATCCGCCGTTCGTTTTCGGAGGGCACACGGAGCCCTCGCTGAAACGCGCGGCGCGGCTGGGCGACGGATGGTATGGAATCGCCGAGAGTCTGGCCGGCATCCGCGGCGTAATCTCGCGCCTGCGCGGGCACGAGGCGGCGCTTGGCCGCACTACGCCGCTTGAGTTGACGGTAAGCCCGCGCCTGGGAGGCCCGGTCACGATCGAGCAGGTTCGCGAGCTCGGCCAGATGGGCGTGTCGCGAATCATCCTGGGCACCACGCCGGCCACGCGCGAGCAGCTTGCCGAGATGGAGCGGCTGCGCGACGAGGTGATGGCGAAAGTCTGATGGCGGCTTGCGCGCATCGGACGGTCGAAAAATTTCGAGCGCCGCGCTCTGATTAATGCTTGGCGTAGCGCGGTCGGCGCGGATATCATCAGGGCGGCTTCACGCCCCTGATGGAGGCGCGCGCACTCGATGAAAAGATGCCCGTCCTGCGACAGAACCTATCCAGACACTGAAACCTTTTGCGAAACCGATGGCACCGCGCTGGTCGGGACCGATCCCGCCTTTGTGCAAGGCGGAGCCGGCGGCGGATCCGGTGCGGTCGAATGTCCGGTCTGCGGCGGCAAAGCGGAACCGGGCGAAATAATCTGTAACTTCTGCGGAGCACGATTGGTTGGAGATAGCTCCGCCCCCGCGCTTGCGCAGCCGAACACACAGCAACAGAGTCCCGGCCGCCAGCAGACCGCGATTTCGTCGCAACCGTTGTCGGGACAGTTTCCCGGCGGGGCGCCCGGGCAGGAGCCGGGTGATGAGGACGAGTCAGGAGAAGGGGGAGGATTCCTGCGCCTGATCGCCTATATCGTCGCGGCGCTGATCGCGCTGCTCGGAGGAGCGTGGCTCGCGATTCATCTAACCGCGAGCCATCCGGGCGGGACAGCCGTGCCCTCGCCGGCCGTATCTCCTTCCGCGATCGCGTCGCCAGGGGCGGTCGCGGCAGCACCGATGGTTACGCTGGCGAGCAGCATTCCAATTCAAGTCACGGGAGAATCCGCCGCCGCTCCGGAGCGCAACGCAACTATCGCGCGCAACAGCTTTGAAAGCGGCAAGCCCGCACTACTCGACGCCTACAGGCATGCGCTCAGCGCCGATCCGAACGCGAAGGACGGGATGCTGGTGCGGATACGGATTCTGCCCAATGGCACCGTCTCGGGCGCATCGGTGCAGACCTCGACAGCGCCGAACCCGGGCCTCGATGCGGAGGTTGCGGGAGATGTGTCGGCGTGGACCTTTGCGTCCTTTAGCGGCGGGCAGGTGGAGATCAGCTATCCAATTATCTTTGCGCAGAATGCCGCCGATCAGGCCGCGGTTGAGTCTGAGCTCAAAGTTAAGCTCGCCAGCCTTAGCCCGACCGAGACTCCCGAGTACTCCGCGGCGACGCCCTCGGCGGCAGCGACTCCGGTGGGGGCGCCTTCTGTTGCTCCAGCGGCGGAAGTGCACAAGCGTCGCCCTCGTCCGCCGGCCGAGCCGCGCCCGCGTCCGACGCCTTCTCTCTATGATCGTGTCAACAGCGCCCTTAAGGGGAACCGTAAACTCGGCAGGGTGCGGGCTTACACGACGTCCGGAGGAACCGTGACGCTCACCGGCAGAGTGTTCGACGACAAGGACAAGGCGCTTGCCGAGAGCTCGATTCGCTCCGTGTCCGGAGTCGTAAACGTGATCAACACGCTCACGACCGATACCGGAGTATGGGCGCAAGAGCAGGCCTCGATTCAGCAACAGCTCGCCAATGCGGGCCTGCCGAATGTGACCGTCAAGGTGATCGGCAAAGACGCGTACCTGAACGGAACCGTTAAAACTGATCTGGAAAAGCAGCGCGCCGTCACTATCGCGCAGGGTGCCGCGCCGGTAATCGTGCGGGGAAATCTGATCACCGTAGTGCCGGGTGGGATATTCGGGTTTTGATCGGGCGCGAAGGCCACGCACTGCTGAATCGACGCAAGCAAAACTTAACGGGTGAAGTCTTGTCTGCGCTATTGACAACGAATGGAACGGGCGATTAGATGATTTGCAGAAAGCGGCATCGGCCGTTCCCCTCAGGAGGTTCTCGTTTCCCATGCCTGAAGCAGCACCAACGTCCGCAAAGCAGGTTTTTGCCGAAATGCCGAATCGCTTCAACAAGGAAGCAGCCAAGGGTCTGAACGCAGTTTACCAGTTCGACCTTTCCGGCGACGGCGGTGGCAAATGGCACGTAATCATCAAAGACGATAACTGCGAGGTCAAAGACGGACCAGCCGCATCGCCGAGCATCACGATCTCGATGACGGCGCAGGATTACCTCGACATGATCAGCGGCAAGCTGAACGGCCAGATGGCCTTCATGACCGGAAAACTACGCATCGCGGGCGATATGGGTCTCGCGCTCCGCATGCAGAGCCTGTTCCAATAGGCGAAGCGGGACAAACCGCCTGATTCAGCTATGACTATAGCGCCGGGTCCGAACCCCGGGCCCGGCGCGACTCGACTGTCACCAATCATTCTTCCACCAACTCAATTCAGATCGATGATTCCGGAGCGGGTTTAGGATTCCGCCGTAATCGCAAATACTTCTTGGCATACCCCACAGACTGCTGAGGCTCACTTCCACGCGGACATCCGCGCCACCACCCGAGTCACCTGCATAAATTCAGCTAAATTTTCCACCAAAGTCGTGATCGACAGGAGGACGGATCTACGTCACAGGAGAAGGAAACCGTATGAGCGAACCCGAAATGAGCGATGAACCCAGAAAGGAAAACCCCGGCGACGGTGCCGATAACGACTCGGTTGCGTCGAAGCTCTCGCAGGAGCTAAGCAACTGGCGCCGCAAGCGAACCTCGTCGCGGTCCGCACGGCCCGAAATGAGCGGCTCGAACCACTCCGAACCCGCCCGCACTATCAAGGTACGCGGCCATGAGACGCTGGTCGTGCGTAAGGCAAAGCTTGCGCCGAAGCCGCCGTCGAATCCCAGAGCGTCTGAAGAGTAAACGCGACCGCTTTTCAAAGTGCCGAGGCGGATCGGGATGAGGCCGATTGAGATGTGGTGCGGAGGAGGAGCTTAAGAGCGAAAGACCTCGACTGGCATTTCGCGCGACGCTTGGCGCGCAGGATAAAACGTCGCGATGAAACACAGCAGCATCGAGGCGCCGGCCACCCACACAAAATTGATCGGACTTACGGAAATCGGAACCGTCGAGATTCCGTAGATTTCCTTCGAGATATGAATGAAATGATAGCGCGCGAGCAGGAAGCATCCGATTGCTCCGATCAGCAGCCCCGCGCCAGTACCCGCCGCGCCGACAATCAGGCCCTTAAGCCTGAAGATTCGCTGCACGTCGCCCCGCGTTGCTCCCATCGAGATCAGCACCGCAATATCCTTGCGCTTCTCCATCACCACCATTATCAGCGTGGCGACCAGGTTGAACGCCGCCACTCCGATCAGCAGCACCAGCACGAGCGAATAGACGCGCTTTAGCATCTCGAATCCGGCCGACGCCGATTGGTTGTAGTCGATCCAGTTGCGAATCAGGTATGGCTGCCCGTAAATCGCGCGCAGCGCCGCCGTCACTGCCAGAGTCTGGTCGAGATTGGACAGATGGATGTCGATACCGTCGGCCTTGCCCGGACGCCCAAAAAAATTCTGCGCGTCCGCCAAATCCATGAAGACCATTTGCGTGTCGAGGAAGCTCAGGCCGGAATCGAAAATCGCAGCGACATTAAAATCGCCGGTCTTGGTCGAGAGGGATCCGTCGGTAGCCGAGATAATCGGCGCGACCATCCGCAGTCGATCGCCCAGCTTCACCTTCAGTGTATGCGCGAGCCCCGAGCCGATCGCGAGTCCGCCGCCAGTCGGCGGAGCCGCGCCGCCCTGCGCGGGCGACGGAGCGTTTTTCGCAAGCGCGGCCAGGCCGCCCTCGACTACGAAACGTCCCCATTCCTTGGCGACTGCCGCATTGTTGGGTTCGACGCCGCGCACGATCACGCCGCTGATTCCGCGTCCTGAGCTGAGCATCCCCTGACCCACAACGTACGCATCGGCGCCATCGACGCCGGGCACTGTGAGCACGCGCTTCTCGATCTCGCCGTACTTCGCGATCGACCCCTCGGTGCTGCCGATCTTCACCTGCGGCGTCAGGCTGAGCACGCGCTGCTTGAGGCTCTGCTCGAAGCCGCCCATCACCGCCAGCGTGATCGTCAGCGCGGCGACGCCAATCATCACGCCGACGGCGGTGAAGATCGTCGTGATCGAAATGAACGCGTCCTTGCGCCGGGCGCGAAGGTAGCGGAGCGCGATCTTTAATTCGTAACGCAAGGTTTCAAGAAAACGCGGATGACGTGGAACGGCGGTTGCCGCCGATGGGTCACATTATCACGTTTTCCTTTTTGAGCCCTTCGATTTCGCCGGCGCTGAGCCCGAGCATCCCGGAAAAGACTTCCTCGTTATGTTGTCCCAGCACCGGCGCGGCGAAGCGCAACGTGCCCGGCGTGCGGCTCATGCGATGCTGCAAGCCTTCGTAAATCGAAGGGCCCATTTCCTCGTGTTCGAGCCAGTGCCAGAAGTCGAATGCTTCGAGATTTTCATCCTGATGAAGATCGACGCAGTTCTGCACCGGATACGCTGCGACTCCTGACGCCTGCAGCTTATCGGTCAACTCGTACGCGTTGTGCGCGCGGGTGAGCGCGTTTACAAACTTATCGAGCGCGGACGGGTTCTGGAGCCGCTGCGCGCAAGACGCGAAACCAGCGGTATCGGCACCCGCTCCGAGCACTTGCAGCATCGCGGTCCACTGCGCGTCGCCGGCCACCGCGATCGCGATCCAGCGCTCGTGCCCGTCTTCGTCCGCGCATCGATATGCGCCATGCGGCGCGTATCGATCGGAACGGTTCGCGCGCGGTCCGAGCACGCGGCCGGTCGCAAAATAATCGGTCAACGCCGGCGCAAGATTGTGCAGCGCCGCCTCGTACTGCGACATATCGATGTACTGGCCCAGACCGGTGCGGCGGCGGTAGTCGAGGGCGGCCAGCAGCACCGACGCCGAGAAGCGCGGCGCCACGAAATCGCTATACGCGCCGTAGGGCGGGGTTGGTGAGTTCTCGTCGTAACCCGAGATGTAATAGAAGCCCGACAACGCCGCCATCAACTGCCCGAAGCCGGGGTAGAGCGCGTTTGGTCCCGTCTGACCTTGCATGCAGGTCGAAAGCATGATCAGGTCGGAACGCAATTCCCGCAGCCTCTCATAGTCGAGGCCCCAGTTTCGCATCGCCTTGGGGGTGAAGCTCTCGACGACGATATCGGCCCACGGCACCAGCTTCTTCACCAGCTCGCGCGCCTTGGGTTTGGCGAGATCGAGTGTGATGCCTTTTTTGGAGGTGTTGTAGCTCGCGAAAAACTGGCTCGAATTAATTCCCGGGTTTGCATCTTTCCACGGCGGTGCGAGCCGCAGCACATCGAGACGCGACGCCGATTCGATGCGGATCAGCTCCGCGCCATTGTCAGCCAGATACTTGGTTGTGATCGGTCCGACTCCGACCCACGCGAAGTCCAGGATCTTTACGTCCCGCAGCGCGAATTCACTCATTGCCTTTTCCTCTCAGATAGCGCCCGCCGCACGAAGTTCGCTTAGTCTCGCGTCGCTCAGCTCCAGGAGTCCGCCGTAAACCTCGCGGTTGTTTTCGCCGATTTTCGGCGTGCGCGCCGGCGGTCCTATCGGGGTGCGGCTGAGTTTTGCGAATGCTCCCGGCAGCGTCATTCTTCGCCCAAGCGTGTCGTACTCGACCTCGACAAAATACCCGCGCGCCTTGAGTTGCGGGTCGCTCGCGATATCGGCGGCGGTCGCGATAGGCGCGAGCAGGATGCGCCGCTTGAGCGTGCCGTCGTAGATTTCCCTTTTTGTCATCGTCAGAAAAAATTTCTGGACTCGATCCTCGAGCTCGCCAATCTCGAAATGGTCGCGTTCGGTCAGCGCCATCGACACCCCAGGCACCCATGCTACCCAATCCTTTTCGAGCATCCACGCAGTGGCGAAGCCCGCCTCGTTCATCCACATAATGAGAGCCCTGGTTGAGGCGCCGCCGAGCGTGCCGCCGGCGATGATGGTCGAAATGTGCCCGTCCTTGCAGCGGTAAATCATCTTGCGCCGCGCATCTTTCGAGCCGGTGAAGATTCCACTGCGCTGGATATGATCGCCGTGCAGAATCGGCATCGCCTGCTCGTTCATCAGCGTCCATACGATGCAGGCCTGCATGTTGACGACGATCTGTTGGCCGTGGCCGTCGCGCTCGCGCGCCTGATGCGCCAGCATCGAGGCGACAGACGCCTCGGCGCCGGCGTGCAGGCCGGCCTGCGGCAGGCTCATCTGAATCGGCGGCTTGCCTTCTTCGCCCATCATGAACATCGCGCCGCCCGCGGCCCAACTGATGATATCCGCCCACTTGTAGTCGCGGGCAGGACCGGTGTCGCCGAACGGAGTGATCGAGGTATAAATGAGGCGAGGATTATTTTCCGTTAGCGCCGCGTAACCGAGACCGATCGAATCAAGGTAGCCGCGATCGTATGACTCGACGATAAAATCAGACTTCGCGGCCAGCGCCGCGACGATTTCACGCCCGCCGGACGAGTCGAGGTTCGCGGTCACCGATTTTTTTCCCGCGTGATAGGCGATCGCGTAGAGGCTCCGATCGGCACCGGGCAAATCCTCCAGGAATGGAGGAATCGTCCGCGTCGAACAGCCGCGCGGCGACTCGACCTTGATCACCTCGACACCCATGTCGGCGAAAATTTTCCCTGCGAGCGCCCCTTTTTCGTCGGTCAGATCGAGCATCCGAAATCCCTTAAGCAGCTCTGAAGCCATGTGAGTTTTCCTGTGCGAGAGTCCTTTTGCGCCGATTTGCGCGCCGCCCTTCAGCGACCGCATTCTAGCCTCATCGCGGCGCAACTTGGAACGGAATCTACCGACGCCGAGCCGGATCCACCAGACTCTGGCCGATGCGGCGCGGACGCGATAAATCTCATTCTCCGGAGCCGGTGAAATGCACACCGATGTAGCAAAGTTTCGAGCTGACGGGTTTCTCGCGTTCGACCAAATCGCTGATCGCGCGACCGTCACATGAGTTGAGCGCTGTCGACGATCAATTCCTGTCGGGAGAAATCAATTGCTCGCCGACCGATCGGCGGCTCGGGCAGGTGACGCGCCAAATCATGGTGCCGTCGCGCTACCATCGGTCGCTCATCCGCTGCCACCGCCTGGAGCGATCGCCTCGGCGCCGAATTTTTGACGCTCCCGTGCGGCGAGACGTGCCTTACTCCCATTTTGGATTTGCACAACACGGTGAAGGCGCCGGCGCGATGACGCGAGGCCCGGCGGCGAGTCTTCAGGAGCCGGATTGGTAGGTTACGGTATTGCAGGTGATGTGGGGAAAGGCATATTTCTCGAGCTCATTAGTACTTTTGTCCAGTATTTTCAGACGCATAAGAATAGTTTGCGTATAGGTGAGATATTTGAGGGTCTTGCCTGCTTTTTCCTTGAAAAGAAGCCAGTAATCGGCAATGTAGTCAGTCACTTCCGAAACGCGCCGCTCAAACGGGATGTTGGTAACGGTTCCCTTGCCGTGCTGCAGCTGTTCGGTGGTGACGTACCAATGCATGTAAGAATCCGGTTCGATGATTGCGACAGCCTGCTGGAGGGGTTTATTCGGGCACTGGGTCAGCTCCGGATGCGGGTTCTGATAATCGTTCAGGTTGTTTCGCAGCGTGGTGTATCGTTTGTCTACGTTGAGGATCGATCTCAGTGTGGGCGGGGGCGGCAGATTGGCGACGGGAATCTCCGGCGTGGGATAAGGGAAAGGAGCGTCCGGAATTACAGGGCGACCGTTAATGCGGGAATTCTTTTTGCACACCCCGGTGCCGCGGGATTCAGGAACGGTGTCGAAAGTTCCCAGCGCGAGGATAGAATTGCCGTGCGGTACCGCTATTTGCTTGGCCACCATGATGTCGGCGGGTTGCTCTAGCGCATCGGACACAGCTTCCTGGTCGATATTCGCGGGATAAGGACCGGTCTGCTGTACAAAGCGCGGAAGCCACAGCCAGGCGCCGTTCTCCACATGCACGACGTCATTGTGAGCGGGGCCCTCTGCGAATTTGACCTGCTGTTCGTAGAACAGCGCGCGCGCGTTTTGAGACACCAACCCGCCGCGGTTCGGGGCTTCGGCGGCGATAGCTATCGTGTGGTCGGAATTGTTGTCGTTGAATCTGATCGTCTCATAGTACTTAAAGTTCTTTAGGATGTAGCCGTCCGGATCGGCGTGCTGCGGCAGAGGCATGATGTTGTAGGACAAAGGGTTGACCTTTCCGCCAACCGGATTGCCATGCTCGTCTACTCCGAAGTCCTGGTTCTCCCACGTTCCGACGAGTTGCTGCTGGAAATCGGCGAGACTGCTAATCAGTGTGGCGTAAGGCATGTCTCTTATTCCCGTTCTTGAGAGATAAGCCAACCTAGCCCCTCTGCATTCCTATTCCAATTGGCGTTGCGTACGAAAACGCTTGAAGGGTGAATTCCTAACCGAGTGTTCATTCGCAGTCTCTCCGCCACTGCAACTATCGATTTGCGCTTCAACCGATCGTGGATTCGGACAAAGCGCTCGATCTCGCGAGCGCCGTCGCGCGGACCCTGCGCGCGGGAGGCGCAACCGTGCACAACTACGGAACGCCGCACTTCACTCCGCCAAATCGCAGCGCGTCACGCCCGCGCCGGGCGTGCATTTTCAGCTTCGCAAATCCGGCGTGGCTGAAGCTGAAGCCGTCGTTTTGATTGCTGGTTCTTGCTAGCCGCTAGTCCTTGAGCGCGGTGCGCGCGGCGCCGATCGCGGTCGCGTAATCGGCGTGCTCGGGAATCACGAAGCGGCGACCGAACGGGAAATCGAGCCGCTTGGCTTCCTGCATGAAGCGGAACAGCCGCGAGAGCTTGCCGGTCAGAACGATATTCTCCTGGCCGCAGGCGCGCGCGCTCGCGAGGCTCAACACGCCGATCGATTCGACGATCATGTTCATGATCGCGAGCGCCTTGTCCTCCGGCGTTGCGTCGGCGCCAATTTTGCCGAAATTCGCGGCGGTTGTTCCTGGCGGCAGATCGCCGACCGGACCGCCGGCGATATCGCGCACGGTCAAATCGATTCGGCGTAAATCGCCCTTGCGCGCCAGTTCCTCGAGTCGCTCGATCGTCACCACTCCGAGCATATGCCTAGCCAGACCCAAGAGAGTTCCGCCGCCCACTCCGGTACCGCTGAAGTGCTGAACCTTGCCGGCCATGACCGACACGATCGCGGTGCCGGTGCCGAGCGAAACCACCAGCGCCTGGTCCAGCTTTGCGAGCGAAGTCCCGCCGACGCCGATCGCGGTAAACTCGTTGACCTTAAGGACCGGGCGTCCGAGCAGAGAATCGTCGAGTACGCGCGAGCCTGCTCCGGTTGCGGCGACCCGCTCGATATCCTCGAGCCGGATGCCGAACTCCGCCGCCAGTTTTCCGAGCGCGCCGGCCGCGGCGGCGACCGGATCATTCGCTTCGATTGTGACGACGTGGAGTCCGCCGTTTTCCAGGACCACAGCATCGGTGGTCGAACCGCCGATATCGATTCCGACGATCATATGGGGGTGCCGGCTCCTGTCCAGCCCGCATCGAAACTAGATCACGCGCCGCCACCAACGCAATCGGCCTGAAAAGCTCAGGTCGGAGCCATTTCAAGGTCGGAGTTCGGGCGCGAGCTATGCTAGCGTCGGCGGCGTGGCGCGCAGGAAACCATCAGGAACGGGCCAGTTGTTCACGCCGCGCACTCCGCTGGCGCAGCCGCTTGCCGATCGGATGCGGCCCGCGCGGCTCGAAGACGTGATCGGGCAGGAGCATCTGCTCGGTCCCGGCAAGCTGCTGACCCGGATGGTTGCGGTGCGGACGCTGCACTCGATGATCCTGTGGGGGCCGCCCGGCGCCGGCAAGACCACACTCGCAATTCTGCTCGCCAAGCAATCGGACGCCGAGTTTCATCGCATGTCCGCGGTCACCGCTGGGATCGCCGATTTGCGCGACGCGGTCGAGGATGCGCGCCGCGCGCTCGAAAGCGGCAAGCGCACGATCTTGTTTATCGACGAGATTCATCGATGGAACCGCGCGCAACAGGACGCGTTTTTGCCGCACGTCGAAAGCGGGCTCATTACGCTGATCGGCGCGACGACCGAGAATCCGTCGTTCGAGGTGATCGCGCCGCTGCTGTCGCGCGCGCGGGTGATCGTTCTGAACGCGCTCAGCGAAGAAGCGCTGCGCACAATAATCACGCACGCGCTCGAAGACCGCGAGCGCGGCCTTGGCGCGAAGCAATTCTCTCTCGGCGACGGTGCGATGGACGAGTTGTTGCGCTTTTCCGGCGGCGACGCGCGCCGCGCGCTCAACACGCTTGAGATCGCGGCCGAGCTGGCCGCGCAATCGGAGTTGAAGGAAATTTCCGCAGAGGCGGTGCGCGAGGCCGCGCAGCACAAGGCTCTCTTGTACGATCGCGCCGGCGAGGAGCACTACAACGTCATCTCCGCGTTCATCAAAAGCATGCGCGGCAGCGACCCCGACGCGTCGCTGTACTGGATGATGCGGATGATCGAAGCGGGCGAAGATCCGCTGTTCATCGCGCGGCGGATGGTGATCTTCGCATCCGAAGACGTTGGTAATGCCGACCCGCGCGCGCTGCAGATCGCGCTCTCGGTCAAGGACGCGGTCGATTTCGTGGGCTTGCCCGAGGGCGTGATCCCGCTCGCGCAGGGAGTTACCTATCTTGCATGCGCGCCGAAATCGAACGCGGCGTACCTCGCGATGGGCACCGCGCGCGAGGACGTGCAGCGCGGCGGCGCGCTGCCGGTCCCGATGCATCTGCGCAACGCGCCGACCGGGTTGATGAAAGGCCTCGGCTACGGCAAGGACTATCGCTACCCGCACGACTATAAAGACGCGGCCACGAGCCAGCAGTATTTGCCCGACGAACTTTCCGGGCGCATCTACTACGAGCCCAACGAACGCGGCTACGAAATTCGCATTCGCGAATGGCTGACGCGCGCGCGCGCCGGCCGCAGAAATCCCGGCGTGAAATCATAAAAGAATGCGCGAGTCCGGATTCCGGAAAATAACAAACCGCAAGGCTACGGCAGCCCTGCGGTTTGCTGAAAGACGATCGGCGCGCACGCGCGTCCGATTCTGAATCCTTCGTGGACTCGCGATTACTTGCGCTTCGCTCCGAGCACCGCGTCCTTCAGCGCCTTGGCCGGCGTGAAACGCAGGCGGGTGCGCGCGGGAATCTTGATCGCCTCGCCTGTAGCCGGGTTGCGGCCCATCCGAGCCTTGGATTGGCGCTTGCGGAAAATTCCGAGCCCGGCCAGGCGCAGGGAACCTTCTTTTTTGAGTTCGCGCACCACCAGAGCGGTAAGCTCTTCGAGCGCCGCCTTTCCAGCCTTCTTGGAAATTCCAAGCTTGTCAGCCATGTGGGCTGCTACTTGCGACTGCGTCATCATCCGCCTCCTTGCGGCCCGATATTCGGGCTTTGAGAGAGGGTGACGAAGTGGCAGTCGTTTTTCAAGGGGAGACGAACGCGATCTATGCACATTTCCTAGAAATCGAGCGGGTTTTTGAACAGGCAGTCGCGGTTTCCACACGCAGAGCGAGGTTTGCGCGTCCAGAGTTTCGTACGCCTCGCACAGACAGGCACTTTCGCGCATACACCGGCGCTCAGTAACGCACCTCGGTCAGGTAGAGTCCGCCGGCAGGCGCGGCAGCCGGAGCTCGCGCGCGATCGGCGGAGGCGAGAATCGCGGCGATTTCGGCGGCGCTAATTCGTCCGCGCCCCGCGTCGATCATCAACGCCACCATCGTGCGCACCATGTGGCGCAGGAAGCTGGTCGCCTCGACCCGATAGATGATCAGCTCGTCCTCGCGCCGCCAGTCGCTGGCGATCACGCGGCGCGTCGTGGTTTTTTCGCGCGAGCCGAGCGTGCGCATCGCGGCGAAGTCGCGCTCGCCCACAAAAACCTCCGCGGCCGATCTCATCGCGGAAATATCGAGCGGGTCGCGGACCAGGCAGGCGTAACGAAATTCGAACGCCGACGCGACCGCGCGATTTAGCACGCGATACTCGTACACGCGCGAGTGCGCGGCGCGGCGCGGATCGAAATTATCCGGCTCGGCGGAGGCCGCCAGGATCACGATGTCGCGCGGTAAAATCCCGTTGAGCGCGCTCTGCAGATGGTCAAGCGGAAAGTCGCGTGGCAGCCGAATCGCCGCGATCTGCCCGCGCGCATGGACGCCCGCGTCGGTGCGGCCCGCGCCGTACACACGAACCAGGCTCCCGAAGATCTGCCGAAGCGCCGCCTCGATACGTCCCTGAACGGAATCCTGGCCCGCCTGCAGTTGCCATCCGCAGTACGCCGTCCCATCGTATTCGAGCGTCAGCTTTACGAGCATCGAGCGCCCGTCCCCAAGTTCTCAGAGAGGATTCTTTAATGACCCGATGGAGAGTCGAGCGCGAAGGTCTCCGCGATCCAGAGCGCGCCCAGAGCCGCGATCCGCGTGTTATCGAACACGCAAAAGATTTCCGCGCCGGAGGCGTGCTCTTCAGCGCGAACCAGAATCGCTTCCTGGCCGATCGCGTCGATCAGCGAGAGCGGCTCCGCTTCCTCGACCATCAGGATCCCGGGCGCCGCGCGCAGCGCGTCGATCCATCCGTCAACTGGCTCGCGCGCATGCAGCGCGAGCATCGTGCCGTGGAGCACCGGAATCGCGGCGAGCTGCACGCTGAGAGACGAGGCCGGCCACGAGAGCATCGCCAGCACCTGCTCCGCGATTCGTCCGGCGACGGCGCGCTCGCTTTCGCGCACGAACGCATTGAATGCGCGTTGGGTGTCATCTTCTTCCAAGTCAAGGCGCGCGGCGAGCAGGTCCGTGGTTTGATCGACGGTGCGCGCGATCGTCTGGCGGCCACGCGCCGACGCGCCTTGCATCGCGATTGCAGATGCTCCTGCGATTTTCCCGATCGCGCCGAGGCAGATCGCGAGCGCGTGCGCGACCGGGTTTGGCGTTGCGTAGAGCTTGCGTTCGCGCAGGGCGGCGATACGCTCGCGCGAGGTCACGCCGGGCGAGACGATCGCGTCGGTCGGCGCGCGCGAGCATCCGCTCAGATCGATCAGTATTGGACCCGGGCGGGCGTTGATTATCTCGAGCGCAGGATCTTCCGGCACCGCAAGGAACGCCACGTCGTAGTGCGCCAGGTCTCCGGGTTCCTCGAACGGCTCGACAAGATATTCGTCGTCGCCGGCCTCGACCGTGCCGGAGGATCCGGCGCTGGCGGCGAAGAGTTGCAGATCGGAATGCGGAAACGCGCGCGCGGCGATCAACTCGACGATCTGGTTGCCGACCGCGCCGGTGGCTCCGACCACGGCCACTTTCGGTTCCTGGGCGTTACTCATCGGGGGTGAGGCTCTCGATTTTTTCCCTCACCAGCCGGCCCATCGCCTTGCACCCAACCGTCTTGGTTCCGCTGCCGCCGGCGAGATCGCGCGTGCGATGGCCGTCCTTCACGATCGAATCGACGGCCTGTTCAATAATCTCGGCCTCCGAGCGCATCCCGAGCGAATGCTCCAGCAGCATCGCGGCCGACAGGATCGCGGCCAGAGGATTGGCCTCGTCGCGGCCCGCGATATCGGGCGCGCTGCCATGAATCGGCTCGTAGAGTCCCACGCGGTAGCCGGCGCTATTCATTTCTTCGCCGAGCGACGCCGACGGCAACAGCCCCATCGAGCCCGCTAAAACCGAAGCCTCGTCGGTCAAAATATCGCCGAACATATTCTCGGTCACGATCACGTCGAAGTCTTTCGGCCGCCGGAGCAGATGCATCGCCATCGAATCGACGAGTTGATGCTCGCACGCGACGTCGGGAAATTCTTTTGCGATCTCGTTTGCGATCTCGCGCCACAGCCGCGAGGTCGAAAGCACGTTGGCCTTGTCCACCGAGGTGAGCTTCCGGCGCCGATTGCGCGCGAGTTCGAAACCGAACCGCAGCACGCGCGCGATTTCCGCTTCGGTGTAGAAGCAGGTATCGACCGCCTCGCGGCCGTCCTTGGTCCGGCGCTTTTCGCTCGGCTGGCCGTAGTAGATGCCGCCGGTCAGCTCGCGGATCACGACCAGATCGACGGTGCCGATAATTTCGGGCTTGAGCGGCGACGCGGAGAGCAATTCCTTGACCGCGCGCACCGGCCGCATGTTGGCAAATAGCCCCAGCGCCTTGCGCAGGCCGAGCAGCGCCTGCTCGGGGCGGACCGTCGCGTTGGGATTATCCCACTTCGGGCCGCCGACCGCGCCAAGCAGGATCGCGTCGCTGTCCTGCGCGTGCTTGAGCGTCTCCTCGGGCATCGGAGTGCCAAACTGGTCGATCGCGTGGCCGCCGAGATGCCCTTCCTTGAACTCCATATCGATAGCGGAGCTACGGGCGATCACCTTGAGGACTTGCAGGGCTTCGCCAACGACCTCGGGGCCGATACCGTCACCCTTGAGAACTAGAATTTTGTAGGCCATTGACGAGCGCGAGGATCCTGATCGCTTGCGATTTAGCGAGGCTCGGGTTTTGTGGACGAACTCTGGAAATCAAGTCTCCTAGCACTTAGCCGAACGCGACAATCGCGGCAAGTCCCGCGCGATCAATGCACGTCGGTAGTCGGCTTGAGCGGCTGATGCTTTCGTCCCTGAAGACGGTTTAGCGCGTTAACCAGCGCCAGCGCGGATGCGGTCACGATATCGCTATGCGCGCCCGTGCCGGCTACCGTCATCCCGTTTTCGCGCACCAGGCAGCTCACTTCGCCAAGCGCGTCGGTTCCACCGGTGATCGCCTTGACCGCGTAACGCTCGAGCGCGGGCTGGATGCCGGCAATTTTGTAGATCGCCTTGTACGCGGCATCGACCATCCCGTCACCTTCCGCATCGGCGGTTTTTTCCACGCCCGCGACCCGCATCGTGACCTCGGCATGCGGCATCGTCTTCGACGATGACGACGAGACCCGCATATCAACCAGCTCGAAATGATCGACCGTGCGGCGCGTCTCCTCGGTCACCAGCGCGAGAATATCGTCGTCGTACACGATTTTCTTTTTGTCGCACAGCGCCTTGAACTCGGCGAACGCCTTGTTGATATCGACCGAGTCGGTATCGACGCCTAGATCCGCGAGCCGATTCGTGAACGCATGGCGTCCCGAATGCTTCCCCAGCACCAGCTTGTTGGATGGAATCCCGATATCTTCGGGCTTCATGATCTCGTAGGTGAGCTTGTACTTGAGCACGCCGTCCTGATGGATCCCGGCCTCGTGCGCGAACGCGTTGTCGCCCACGATCGGCTTGTTGGCGGGAACCGGTTGCCCGATTACCTGCGACAGCAGGCGCGAGGCCGGATAGATCTGCCGCGTGTTGACGCGCGATTGCACTCCCATCAGATCGTGCCGCGTCTTCATCGCCATCACGACTTCTTCCATCGAGCAGTTGCCCGCGCGCTCGCCGATTCCGTTGATCGTGCATTCGATCTGGCGCGCGCCGTTGCGCACCGCCGCCAGCGAGTTTGCGACTGCCAGGCCCAGGTCGTTATGGCAATGCGCGCTCCAGATAACTTTGTCGGAGCCGGGAACATGTTCGCGCATGTACGCGAACATCCGTCCGAACTCCTCGGGAAGCGCGTGGCCTGTCGTGTCGGGCAGGTTGATCGTGGTCGCCCCGGCCGCGATCACGCTGGTGCATACCGTGACCATGTAGTCCCAGTCCGAGCGCGAGGCGTCTTCGCACGAAAACTCGATATAGTCGAGATTTTTTTTCGCGCGCGTGACCGCCCAGGTGGCGGCGTCGAGCACGTCCTCGCGCGTCATGTTGAGCTTGTACTTGAGATGGATATCCGAAGTCGCGATGAAGATATGAATCCCGGGGCGATCGGTTTTGTCGACCGAGCGCAGCGCCGAATCGACGTCTTCTTCACGCGTGCGCGAAAGCGAGAGAACGATCGGGCCGCGAGCGGCCTCGGCGACGCGGCGGACCGACTCGAAATCGCCGGGCGAGGAGGCGGCGAAGCCGGCCTCGATTACGTCAACATTGAGCCGCTCGAGCTGGCGCGCGAGCGCCACCTTCTCCTCGACGGTCATCGTGCATCCGGGCGACTGCTCGCCGTCGCGCAGGGTGGTGTCGAAGATTCGTACCCAGTCGGATTCGGGGTGGACTGCGGTTTCGGTAGCCATTGGTTCAGTTCCTCCTCATCCCCGCGTGGACCGCAGACGCCAGTGGCGCAAAATAAAAAACGCCCCGGGCGGCTTCATCGGCCCACCGCCCGGGGCGTTCGTCTCGGATTTTGGTTTGGGCGCTTAAGCCCGTTCCGCGACGCACCCGGCGAGGGCCCCAATAAGGGCCAGGCTAAGAAGCAGTCCGGGCAGCGCGATGCGGAACATAGTGCCCGATTCTAAGCGTCGCGAATCGTCCTAGTCAAGGCGCGCATCTGAACGGAAATGGGCCAGTTTGACGAACTGATGGGCTCTCCTTAGGCAGTCGTCGTGCACATAAAGTCATTACGCGAATCCCACCTCGTGTCATTCCCGCGCGTGGCTGCCGCGCGAGGAATCCCGGATGCAGTGGCGCTCGATCAAGCCCCTTATCGCATGCGCACCGCAGTTTCGGGATTCCTCACGCGCGGCAGC
>JBOHWH010000200.1:0-4964 GCA_050736695.1 Binataceae bacterium (SeqCode)
GTCGCGCTCCAGTCCGTCGCTGAGCCGCGCGAGGTGATGCCGCCGGAGATCGCGATGCTCCGCCAGATCGATCATGATTTCCTCGTTCTCGATTTTGACCGGGAACGCGCGCACATCGTCGGCCCACTGGTCGAAGGTCCCTCCGGTCGCGAGGTCGAAGCGCGCGTGATGCCAGTGACAGGTCAGGATGCAATCTTTCACGGTGCCGCGGTCGAGAGGGAAACCCATGTGCGGGCATCGGTTATCGACCGCGTAAATCGTGCCGCCCTGATTGAACATCACGATCACGCTGCCTTCGAGCGTGACGGTCAGGCTAGCGCCGTCGGGAATCTGGCTCAGGCTTGCGGCTCTGGCGAAGTGGGACTGATTGCCATTTGAGCTCATCGCGGATGCCTCCGGTGTTCAGTCTGGCAGCTGCCTCGTTTGTAAAGTACTCGCTTTCGTAATTATGTCAAGCAAAGGCTTGATTAACGATTTGCGCCGGTTAATATCGATGCATGGCAAGAGCTTCACTCCAGCCCGGCACTTCAACCGATGCCCGCACTGACGATCGCATCCTTTATTTTCTCAAGACCAAGGGCCCCGACACCGCCGCCGCGCTCGCGCGCAGGCTCAAGATCACCGCGATGGCCGTGCGGCAGCATCTGTACCGCTTTCGGGGCGAAGGCCTGGTCGAGTTCAGCGACGAAAGGCGCAGGGTAGGACGGCCGGCTAGAGTATGGCGATTGGCGCCCGCGGCGGCGGAGCGCTTTCCGGAGAGCCATGCGGAGTTGACGCTCGAAATGATCGCCGCGATTCGCGCCGCGTTCGGCGAAGCCGGGCTGGATCGATTGCTCAAGGAGCGCACCCGCCGCCAGTTGAAAGACTACCGCGCGCGGATGGCGTCGGCCGGCAGCGGCCTCGCGCACAAGGCGCGCGCGTTGGCCGAGATTCGCCGCGCGCAAGGCTACATGGCGGAGAGCGCCGCGCGCCCGGACGGAACCATCCTGCTCGCCGAGAATCATTGTCCGATTTGCGTCGCGGCCGCCGAATGCCAGGGTTTATGCCGCGAAGAGCTGTCGCTGTTCCGCACTCTGTTCGGAAAATCCGCGACGGTCGAACGCACCGACCACATCCTCGCCGGCGCCCGCCGCTGCGCCTACATTATAGCGCCCGCCTCATGATGTGTGCCGCGAATTGCGGTCATTGCCAACGCCTCAGCGACTGGCGAGATTCCTCGCGGTCGCGCTGGCGCGCGATAGAAGCTTCACGACGTGATACCCAACTTAGTGTTTGCCGGGATCAATGTCGCCGCGAAAAGCGGGCGTCACCGCTCGCGGCCACGCCGCTGGTTAACCTGGCCGAGCGCATTGAACGATCGGTTTGTCCAAAGGGCCGCGTCTCGGCTAGCTTGGGACGCGATGAAGCCCGACCTCCAGCATCCGGCCGGCAGTACCCGCCGCGAGCCGCCGGCGCGCAAGCGCGAAGTCGCGGTCGAGAGTATTGCGGGAACCCTGCGCGCCGAGGTTGCCTCGGCATTCGGGCCGTGGATCCTCGACGGCGGCGATAGCGGCGCGGGCGCCGATCCGGTCACCGCTTTTCTGGGCGCGCTCGGCGGATGCCTTTTGATGTCGCTGCGGATCGCGGCTAAGGTTCGAAGCGCCGACCTGGGCCGCGCGGCGGTGCGGCTGAATGCGAACGAAAAAGGGCACCTGAAAGAAATTAAAGTGGAACTTGAGGTTCAGACTTCGCTCGACGACGAGCGCCTTGCCCGCCTGGTGGAAGTCGCCGAGCGTGGATGCCATATAAAGGCGATGCTCCGCGAAGATATC
Source organism: Binataceae bacterium (SeqCode) (assembly GCA_050736695.1). Classification (GTDB taxonomy): domain Bacteria; phylum Desulfobacterota; class Binatia; order Binatales; family Binataceae; genus JBARDN01. The sequence continues at coordinate 1,812 of JBOHWH010000200.1, forward strand.
GCGTTCAACCTGGCCGTGCGCCGAAGCGCCGGCTGAAACCGCCCGGGAGACGACATCCGCATGGCCGCCATCAATCTCTATCAATACCCAATCTCGCCGTTCAGCGAGAAAGTTCGCCGCGTGCTCACCTTCAAGGGCCTCGGCTGGAATCCGATCGATTGCCATTACGAAGACAAGACCAACCTGCTCGCGATCACCGGCGGCAAATGGACCCGCGTGCCGGTCGCGGAATGGAACGGCGAGGTGGTCTGGAACTCCGCCGACATTATCAAGTGGATCGACGGCAAGGTGCCCGAGCGCCGCGTGATTCCCGAAGGCTCGCTCGGACTGTGCGAGATAATCGATCATTTCGCCGACAACACTCTGTTCGCGCCGATCCTGACGCTGACGATTCCCGATCTGCTCGACGCCGCCGGCGACCCGAAGCTGAAAGCCAATCGCGAGAAGCTCATCGGGATGACCACCGATAAGATGCGCGAAGGCGCGGGCGCTTCGCGTGAGGCGCTGGCCGGTTTCGCGCGGATGATCGACAATCAGCTTCGCGGCAATGAATTCTTTTTGGGCAAAGCCTTCACGATGGCGGATGCGTCGCTGTACCATCCGTTCTTTTTTCTCGCGCTCAACCCGGCGAATTTCTCGCAGATGAAAGATTTCAAAAACCTGATGCGCTGGTACGAGCGCGTCCGCGACCTCAAGTAGATTTATCTCAGACGGAGGACTTCACGATGGCTCGCAAGCTAACGATCGGCGTCAACTGGCAGGGCAAGCTCGATTACAAGGCGGCGATCGAGCGCGCGAAAATCGCCGACGACGCCGGGATCCATTCGATCTGGGTCGCCGAGGCGTGGGGCCGCGACGCATTCACTCTGCTGACGCTTTTGGCCGAGCACACCAAAAAGGCGCAGCTTGCAACCTCGATCGTCAATATTTATTCGCGCACACCCGCCGCGTTGGCGCAGCATTTCGGCACCCTTGATGAATTCTCCGGCGGCAGGATGATCATCGGACTGGGCACCAGCGGTCCGCAGGTGATCGAGCATTTCCACGGCGTGAAGTTCAATCCGCCGCTGACCCGGATGAAAGAGACCGTCGAGATTATTAATCTGCTGATGGCCGGGACTCCGCTCAACTACCAGGGCAAGCTGTTCAAGCTCGGACGCGGCTTCACGATGCGCTTCGAGCCGCCGCGAAAGCATATTCCGATCTTCATTGCGTCGCTGAACGCCAAGAGCGTGGAGTTTACCGCGCGCCAGGCCGACGGATGGATGCCGGTGATGATCCCGATTAGCGCGCTCAAAAAAGCGATCGACGATTTGCGCTCGATCGCCAAGAACGCCGGCCGCGAACCCGGCGCCGTCGCGGTCAAGGCTCCCGGCCACGTGACCGTCACCAACAATGCCGCCCGCGCGCGCGCCGGGCATGCGGCCAATGTCGCGTTCTACGCGGCGCGGATGGGCACCTTCTATGCCGAGCAGCTAACCCGAATGGGTTTCGCCGACGAGGTTGCGAAGGTCAAGGAAGCGTGGAACACCGGCGGCTCCAAAGCCGGTACCGATGCGGTCCCGGAAAAGCTGCTCGCCGAACTTGCCTATATCGGCCCGATCGAGGGTGCGGTCGAGCGGCTATGCGCGCAAGATGAAGCCGGAGTCGATCTGCATCCAGTGGATATTGACGCGAGCGGCAGCGCCGCTGAATTCGAAAAGATCGTCGCGCGTCTGCTCTAGCACACAACCCCTCTAGCTGAATTAATACGGAGGTCCGATCCAATGAGAGCCGCGGTATTTGAAGCAACCAAGAAACCACTGGTTATCAAAGATGTTCCCGATCCCACCTGCGCCACCAATGGCGCGATTGTGCGGGTCGAAGCCAACGGCGTCTGCCGCTCCGACTGGCACGCGTGGTCGGGCGACTGGAGCTGGATGGGTCTGGCTGCGCAGCCGGGCTCGATCCTGGGCCACGAGTTCGCCGGCGTAATCGAAGAGACGGGCAAAGAGGTCCGCAGTTTCAAAAAGGGCGATCGCGTAGTCGTTCCCTTCAGCCAGGGTGACGGCACCTGCGAGTACTGCCGGAACGGACAATCCAACGTCTGCCTGAATGCGATGCTGCCCGGGTTCTCCTATCCGGGCGGATTCGGCCGTCTGGTCGCCGTCCCCGCGGCTGACGCCAATCTGGTCAACCTGCCCGCGAATATCGACTTTGTCGAAGCGGCCTCGATGGGTTGCCGGTTCATGACCTCATTCCACGGGATCATCGATCGCGCCAAGGTACAGCCCGGCGAATGGGTGGTCGTCTACGGATGCGGCGGAATCGGCCTGGCTGCGATCAACGTCGCCAACGCGTGCGGCGCCAACGTGATCGGCGTCGATCTCGACGCGGCCAAGCTCGAACTCGCCAAGGGCGTCGGCGCGATGCATGTAGTCAACGGAAAGAAGACCGACGCGGTGCAGGCGGTCGTCGATCTGACCAAAGGCGGGGCGCATGTCTCCGTCGATGCGCTCGGAATCGCAACCACTTGCCGCAACGCGATCATGAGCCTGCGCAAGCAGGGACGTCATCTGCAGATCGGACTGACCACCTCGGCCGAGAAGGGCGAAATCGCGCTGCCGATCGATCGGATGGTCACGATGGAGCTGCAAGTTATCGCGACGCTTGGGATGCAGGCGTCGCACTATCCGGCGATGCTCCAAATGATCGAGTCGGGCCGCATCTCGCCGAAATCGATGGTCACCGGAACCTGCGATCTGGCCGGAATCAACCAGGTCTTCGAAGAAATGAACACCTTCCAAAACGTAGGCGTAACCGTCTGCAACAAGTACAACTGACCGGCCGCGCCTTTTGACGATCCGAGAGGAGGGCCGCATGGCCCTCCTCTTTTTTCCGTGTTCGCCGATCCCGATTTTTTTCATCGTCTGCCATCTTGATTTTCTTTCTCTGTCACCCTGACAGTCTTTGAATGTTTTGGGGCCGCCGCCCTCCCTTCCGTCATCCTGAGAGTCGGTGTTTTTTTGAGTCTGCGGCCGCCCCCTCCGTCATCCTGAGAGTCTGTGAGTGAATTGCCGCGAAGCACCTCGGACGGGGAAAAAGCCGAATGATTTCAGGGGTCCATTTTTTACAAAGCCAATTCACTCACAAACTCTGAGCGAGGCCGCCGCG
>JBOHWH010000201.1:0-92636 GCA_050736695.1 Binataceae bacterium (SeqCode)
GCCGAGGCGAGCGCCGCTGCGAGCACGGGCGCGGCGGCGTCAAATCCCGACGAGGACGTTTATCCCGAGTTGATCACTCCGAGCTATCCCGGAATCGCGCCGAGCAAGCTCTTCACGATCGCGCAACAGGTGGTGAATTCGCTCGGTGGATGGAAGATCGTGCACGCCGATGCCCGAACCGGCGTGATCGATTGCATCTACACCTCGCGCATCCTGCACTCGCAAGACGACGTGCGGCTCACCGTCACCCCCAGGAGCGAGATTAATCTGTGCGCGCGCTCGGAGTCGTCGCGGCCCGGTTCGACTTCGCTTTTGCGATACTTACCGGGCGATTTCGGCGCAAGCGTCGGGCATATCAAGCAATTCACGCAGACTATCGATCCGATGATGGACGAGGTTTACAAGCAGGAGCAGGAAAAAGAGAACGCCAAGAAGCCGCCCGGGATGCGCTGACGCGTCGCGCGCCGCTTTGACATGCGTATTGTGTTCGGTGCACGCTGATCCGGTATGGCGATGCGCGAAACCCAGATCGATTCGCTTGCGACTTTTCTGATCCACGGCCTCGTCGCCAAAGGTATTCTGAAACCCAAGGCCGACGAAAAGGATTTGGTCGCCTGCGTGGTCGAGTTGATGTCCTCGAACTTCGAGACCGAAGCGGCGATCGATACCGAGACCGACAATATGGTCGAAGATCTGATGCGCAAGGATCCGCGCCTCGACGGCGAGCGGCTGCGTTCGATGATCCGGCAGAAGATCGCCGAGAAGAAAGGATTCACGATCTAAAGCGGCCCAGTTTTTCGAACTCTGCGATGAAACTCAGCGAAGCACGAATTTTGTTTTTAGCGCGCGAATCGCTAGCGCGGCTGCGCGACGAGGGTCTGGCCGAAATCGTGAACTTCCCGCTCGCGCTGCGCCAGGGCCGCGAGTTGATCGCCGAATGGAACGAAAAGGGTGACGAGATCGACTCGCTGGTGCGGCGCAAAATCACCTCGATCAAGCGCGGGATTGTCGAAGGCAGCAACGAATGGGCGATCCTGTTCCGCCGCTATCGCGACGAGGAACTCCGCAAGCGCGGCCTGTTGCGCTGATCGCGGCAGAGATTGCCGCTCAACTCGAACGCTCGATGAATTCCTGCCGCGGCGCGGTACCCGACTTCGCGGCCCAGACGGCGCTTCGCGCGGCAAGCCTGCAACGCTCCTAGTCGGTGGCGCGGCCCTGCGGCCCGCGCGTCGTCGGCGGGCGAGACGCCCACCCTACGGACTTTGGAAGCGGTCGATAAACCTCGGCGCGGCCTCCGCGGGACAAGTACCCCGGCGTCGACGGTCCCTTGGATCGTCATTTTGAGCCTTGGGCGAGAAATCCCGAGGCGTTCATGCTCCGTGCTGACGCCACATGCAGTAGTCCTTCGCTCGGGATTTCTCCCTGCGGTCGAAATGACGGAGGCGAGCCTCAAATGATGGAGGCGAGCCCCAGTGGATCCGCAGAGCTGCACTGAAAGATGCTAGAATCCGGGTCATGGACGATCGCGAATTTCAAAATGCCGCCGACGCCTGCCTCGCGCGGGTGGCGAAGTGGCTCGAGGGTCTCGATTCCGACGACGCCGACTACGCGACCGCCGACGGCTCGGTGACGATCGAATTTCCCGACGGAATGAAATTCATCCTGAGCCGCCAATCCGCGACCAATCAAATCTGGCTGGCCGCCGCCGCGCACGGCTACCGTTACGACTACGACCCGGCGCGCGACACCTGGCTCGACGACAAAGATCACCACGAGCTTTACGCCCGCATTGCCGAGTTGATCTCCGATCACGTAGGCCATCCAATCGAGTTCAAAGGCTAGCGCGTCCTGGTGTCTTTGTGGCCGGTTCACCCGTACAGAGGCCCTTGCTTTCAAGGCCTCCAGATGGCACAGTGGGGCCGTTGGCACTCTCGGTATGAGAGTGCCAATTGACATCTGGTCGGTCGTGGTTAGCTTCTATCCGAACCGATCTGTGTTTTCAGGCCAGGTAACAATCAAAATTCCACAGTTAGGAGGCGGCTAGTGCCAACGAAATTCAGACCGCTGGGCGATCGCATTCTGGTCAAGCGTATCAAGGAAGAAGAGAAGACCAAGGGCGGAATCATCATCCCCGACACGGCGAAAGAAAAGCCTCAGGAGGGCAAGGTAATCGCGGTGGGCAAGGGCAAGTATGGCGACGATGGCAAGCTCATCCCGATCGAGGTGAAGGCGGGCGACAAGATCCTGTTCGGAAAGTATTCCGGGGCCGAGATCAAGCTCGAAGGCGATGAGCATATCATCCTGCGCGAAGACGACATCCTGGGCATTCTCGACTAAGTGGATCTTCGAAAGAAGATTTATCCCCCGATGCGCTTAAACCAAATCTGAACCTAGGAGAGGCAAGAATCCATGCCTGCGAAGATACTTCGTTTTTCTCAAGAGGCGCGCGAGAAGATCCTGAAAGGGGTCAATGTCCTCGCTGACGCCGTTACCGTGACGCTCGGCCCCAAGGGCCGCAACGTCGTACTCGAAAAGAGCTTTGGTGCTCCGACCGTCACCAAGGACGGCGTGACCGTAGCCAAAGAAGTCGAACTCGAAGACAAGTTCGAGAACATGGGCGCGCAGATGGTCAAGGAAGTCGCCTCAAAGACTTCTGACGTAGCCGGCGACGGCACCACCACCGCGACCGTTCTGGCCCGTTCGATCTACACCGAAGGCATCAAGATGGTCGCCGCGGGACACGATCCGATGTCGCTCAAGCGAGGAATCGATCGCGCAGTCGAGGCGATTACCGGCGAGCTCAAGAACCTGTCCAAGCCGACCAAGGATCGCAAGGAAATCGCGCAAGTCGGCACCATCTCGGCCAACAACGACTCCACGATCGGCGACATTATCGCCGAGGCGATGGAGAAGGTCGGCAAAGAGGGCGTCATCACGGTTGAAGAGGCGCGCGGACTCGAGACCCAGCTCGAAGTGGTCGAGGGGATGCAGTTCGACCGCGGCTATCTGTCGCCGTACTTCGTGACCGATCCGGAGAGGATGGAAGCGAAGCTCGACGACGCGTTTATTTTGATCAACGAGAAGAAGATCTCCTCGATGAAGGATCTGCTGCCGATTCTCGAGACGATCGCGAAGGCCGGCAAGCCCTTCCTGATGATTGCGGAGGATATCGAGGGCGAGGCGCTGGCGACCCTGGTCGTCAACAAGATTCGCGGCACACTCGCGTGTATCGCGGTCAAGGCGCCGGGCTTCGGCGATCGGCGCAAGGCGATGCTCGAGGATATCGCGATTCTGACCGGTGGCCGCGCGATTTCCGAAGAGCTCGGAATCAAGCTCGAAAACATCACCTTGCAGGACCTCGGCCGCGCCAAGCGGATCGTGGTGGACAAGGACAACTGCACGATTATCGACGGCGCGGGCAAGAAGGCGGACATCGAGGGCCGCATCAAGCAGATTCGGGCGCAGATCGAAGAGACCACCTCGGATTACGATCGTGAGAAGCTCCAGGAGCGGCTTGCGAAACTCGTCGGCGGCGTCGCGGTGATTCGCGTCGGCGCGGCGACCGAGATGGAGATGAAGGAAAAGAAGGCCCGGGTCGAGGACGCTCTGCATGCGACTCGCGCCGCAGTCGAGGAAGGGGTCGTTCCGGGAGGCGGCGTGGCTCTCGTGCGCGCGTCGGCCGTGCTCGACAACCTGCGCGCCGGAGAAGCCGAAAAGGTCGGTATCGGGATCATCAAGCGCGCGGTCGAAGGACCCGCGTGGTGGATCGCGCACAACGCCGGCTGGGAAGGCTCGGTCGTGGTTGACAAGATCAAGAGCAACAAGGGTTCATTCGGATTCAACGCTGCCAGCGAAGAGTTCGAAGACTTGACCAAGGCCGGGATCATGGATCCGACCAAGGTCGTGCGCAGCGCACTGCAGAATGCGGCGTCGGTCGCGAGCCTGCTGCTCACCACCGAGTGCATGATCGCCGAGAAGCCCGACGAGGGTAAGGGCGGCGGCGGCGGACCGCAGATGCCTCCGGGCGGCATGATGTAATCGTTTCCGAATCCAGTGATTGCAAAGCGGCGGGGCCGGATTATCCGGTCCCGCTGTTGCTTTTTGTGACGATTTGTATACCTCGCCCTGCGCGGAAATCGCGCGCGCTTCCTGTCACGGGCATGCAACAATTCACGCCGCTGCTACGTAACGCTGCTAATCATTAGTATCGCTTGCACATTTGCACATTAGCGCGCCGCATCCGTTAGATAATAATACTCGCATTTTCGCGGAGATTTCGGATTCGTCACCGCACGACGAATCGGTCCCCACGCGCGGCATCGTCCGTATTGTAGATACAGGTGAATTTGATGAAGCAATGTCTTGGGCGTTCAGATCATCGAATCGTCCCACGATGCGACCAGCCGCGGGAATGAACCCAAGTGTTTCGCGTAATTTTGACAATTGACGACGAAATTAGCGTTGCAACGCTTACACATCGTGATTGGCCTGCCGCTTGCTACCTAAACCATCGATGAAGCATGAAGCGGCAAAGCTGAAGTCTGGCCCGGCGGTGGGCAGGAGGATATCCCGAATGTCTGTCCGCGTGCTGATAGCACATAGTTCAGGCGAGGGGCGCGAGATGATGCGCCATCACCTGGATTGCATGGGATGCAACGTGGTTGCCGAGACGGACAACGCGGCGCAGACCGCAAATCTCTTTAGAACCGTTCGCCCCCAAGTGGTGATACTCGATAGCGGTCTTAAGACTGGCGGCGACCTCGATTCGCTCGGTCTGATCCGGATGATCCGCCAAGACTCGCCCGACACCGCAATCATTGTCGTCAATCCAGCGGGCGAATCAGGGCGATCGCGAGAATTTATCGACGAGGGCGCGCTCGAATGCGTGGCCGAACCTGTCGCCAGCGACGGCTTTGAGCGTGTATGGCATAAGCTCCGGACGCGTTTTCCGGAATTGCGCCCGGTAGAGTTACCCCACGCAAGAGCCTCGCGCCGCACCAGCAGCAATCCCCGCTAACAATTCTGGAAATAGATTCCGGCGTCGAAAAGGTGCGACTGGCACGCTGGGAGGCGGTGCTGCTCTGCTGCTCGATCGCGACACCGAGCAATCGCAACCGGCGCCCACGCGCGACCGTCCCTAACTCCGATCGCTTCTGTCGAGATGGGCGGCTCGCCCGCCAAGAGTGCACCCACGCGAGAGCACGCCTGAATCAGATTCCATTTGCGCCTGGATGCAGGAGCCACGCTCGTCCTTACTTGTCCGGTTGCCCCGCCGTGACCATTACCTTCTCAATTCTGACCGGCTCGCCGGGGATGCATTCCACCCACGCGGACCATCCGCAATGATCCCCTGAATAGAGCGGTGCCGGAGTTCCGCAATATAAGGCGCGCGTCGCGCCCTGCGAGACGTCGCTCCAGATGTGTACATGGCCGAGCGCGATGTAGTCGTAACCCGACGCCGCGATCTCTTCGACCGTGATCGGCGAGGACCGGTAACTGTCGCCGTCTTCCATGAAGAAGCCGTGCGCGAGAGCGATATTCCACAAATCCGGATCCCGCGTGGGGATTCCCGAAAGCGGATGATACTCCGGCGTGTGCTCGACCAGCGCACGGCCCCATAGCCGGGCCCCCAGTTCAGGAAAATCGATGACGCGGCCATCGGGTTCGAGGATCAGATGCAGGTTCGGCGGCAATGCGGAAGGCGCCAGGTTCGCGTAAATCGATCGCTCGTCGTGCGCGTCGTGATTGCCGGGAATCATCAGCACCGGCATCTGGGCGCGTCCGATCGTCCCGAGCGCAAACGCCAAGCCCGCCTCGCTGACGCGCGCGGAATCGAACAGGTCGCCGACGATCAGCAGCAGATCGGCCTTACGCTCGTTGGCGAGATCGATCACGCGCGCGAATGCCGCCCGCACGCGATCGCGCAGCTCCTCGCCACGCGGTCCCGCGCCGAAGGTATCGGTCTCCAGATGCACGTCCGAGGTATGCAGCATCCGTAGCGGGCGATTAGTGCGTTTGTTCACGAGGTATGGACTGGGGCGCGGTTTCAGCTAATCCGCGCGTGCTATACACTTTAGATACTAGACTTCCGCCGCGCATTCCATCGCTCTCGTCGATGCGTTGTGTGCTGCTGGCCGTCACAGGATCAATCGGAGAATCATTTGATCGTCGTACTCAAACCCAAAGTGACCGAAGAGCAGATCGATCACATCGTCAAGATGGTCGAAGAACTCGACTATCGCGCGCATATTATCCGCGGAGTGGAGCGCACCGTCGTCGCCTGCGTGGGCGAGGAGCGCGGCGAGCATCAGCTCGAGCATCTCGAGGCGATAAGCTACGTCGAACGCGTGATGCCGGTGCTGCGCTCGTTCAAGCTCGCGGCGCGCGAAGTTCGGCCCGAGGGATCGATCATCGATGTCGGCGGAGTCAAGATTGGCGGCAACAAACTGGTGATCATGGCTGGACCCTGCGCGGTCGAAAGCCGCGAACAGGTCGAAGCCGCGGCCTGCGCGGTCAAAGCCGGTGGAGCGCATCTGCTGCGCGGCGGCGCATTCAAGCCGCGCACCTCGCCATATGCTTTTCAGGGCATGGAGGGCGAGGGGCTGGCGCTGCTCGAAGCCGCCGGCAAAAGAGTGAAGCTTCCGGTCGTCTCCGAGATCATGGATCCCCACGATATCGATCTGTTCGTCGAGCACGCCGATATGTTGCAAGTCGGCGCGCGCAACGCGCAAAATTTCTCGCTGCTGCGGCGCCTTGGGCAAACGAAAAAACCGATCCTGCTCAAACGCGGAATGTCCACGCGGCTCGAAGAATTCCTGATGGCCGCGGAGTACATTCTGAGCGAAGGCAATCCCAACGTCGTCCTGTGCGAACGCGGAATCCGCACCTTCGAGACCGCCACGCGCAATACGCTGGACCTGACCGCGGTGCCGCTGCTGAAGGAATGGACGCATCTGCCGGTGATCGTCGATCCGAGCCACGGCACCGGCATCTGGTCGCTGGTCGCGCCGATGGCCCTGGCGTCGATCGCAGCCGGCGCCGACGGCCTGCTAATCGAGGTGCATCCGAACCCATCGGTCGCGCGCTCCGACGGTCCGCAGCAGCTAAAGCCCGAACGCTTCGCCGATCTGGTCAAGGCGGCGAAGCCTGTCGCCGCCGCCGTAGGCCGCTCGCTGTAGCAATTCGACTAACGGACGCGTATCGCTTAGCCTTGGGTTCAATCGGAGGAACAGACCGGTGGAAAATTCCGACCCACATCGCATAACGACGGTCGAGCGGTTGAGCGCGTTACTCGGCGAACCCAATCCGATGACGCCCAAGAAGCTGCTGCGCGCGCTCGACGATCAGGCCATTGATTTTATCCGCCGCTCGCCGTTTTTGGTGATCGCCACCGCCGACGCCGAGGGTAATCAGGATGCATCGCCCAAAGGGGACGCGCCTGGCTTCGTCGTGGTCGAAAACGAAGCCACGATTCTGATTCCAGAGCGCAAGGGCAATAGGCTCAAGTTCGGCTTCGGCAATATCCTCGCCAACCCGAACGTCGGCCTGATTTTTCTGGTTCCCAACACCGACGAGACGCTGCGCGTCAACGGTGTCGCCGAGCTGACCGTCGATCCTGCGATTCTTGACCGTCTGGCTGCGCGCGGAGCGCCGGCGTTGATGGCGGTTCGGGTGTCGGTGCGCGAATGTTTTTTCCATTGCGCGAAGGCCTTCATCCGTTCCGCGCTCTGGAAGCCGGAGAGCTGGCCGGCCCGCGGCCGCGTTTCGTTCGGCAGGTACATGGGTTCCGGCGACGAAATCGCGCGTCGGATCGATCGGGCGATCGAGCAGGATTACAAGAACAATCTTTAGCTTTAGGCGATGCCGACGAACCCAGTTAAGCCGCCTGCGCTCCGCCCCGGCGACACGGTCGGCGTAATCGCGCCTGCGGCCGCGATCGATCGCGAGTATCTGGAACGCGGAGTCGGCGCTCTGGCCGCGATGGGCTTTCGAGTCAAGGTATCTGCGCGCGCGCTGGCGCGTTCCGGGATTCTGGCCGGCGGCGACCGCGAACGTGCCGCCGAGTTGCAGGAATATTTTGCCGACGATTCCGTCCGCGCGATCTTCGCCGCGCGCGGCGGTTACGGATGCGGCCGGATGCTTCCGCTGCTGGACTTCAGTCGTATCGCTCGCGCAGCCAAACCCTTTATCGGTTTTTCCGACGAGACTTTCCTTCTGAATCCGCTCGTTGAACGTGCGGGAATCATTGCGATTCACGGCCCGATGGTTGCGATGGATTTCGCGCGCGGACTTTCCGCGCGAAGTTTCGATCATCTGCGGCGGATGCTGACCGGCGAGCTTGGCGCGTTCGATCTCGAGGCGCGCGAGCGCGTGCATCCGGGAGTCGCCGAGGGCGAGTTGATGGGAGGGTGCCTGTCGGTCGTCGTCGCGATGCTGGCGACGCCGTTCGCGCCGGACTTTCACGGCAAGATTTTGTTTCTCGAGGACACCGGCGAGCGCGCGTACCGGATCGATCGGATGCTGGTGCAGCTTCGCCAGTCCGGCGCGTTCGCGGCAGCGGCTGGAATTGTTTTTGGCGCGATCCGCCCGGTCGAAGGCAACGCCGATGAGAACAAGCTGATCGCTCGATTTATCGCGGAGCAGACTGATGGCTTTGGAATCCCGGTGATCGTGGGAATCGAGGCGGGTCACGGCACCGAGAATCTCGCGCTGCCGTTCGGCGTGCGCGCGCGGCTCGACGCGAACGCCGCGACGCTCAAGATCCTCGAGCCGGCAGTCTCCGCGTGAGCGATGATCTGATCCCGCAGCCGAAAACTCTGCTCGGATTGGCGAAAAAGAATGCTAGATTGACATTCTGAGAGTGGTGAGGAATCTCGGCAGTCGCGCCAGCAGAACGCTCCCAATGCGCGGAGCAGCTCTGGCGCGCGGCTCGGAAGCTGGTGTTGCTTGGGTTGGAGTAACGTCGAAAGGGCATTTGGCGACGCGGTCGAGCGGGGCGCGATCCCCGGCGCGACGCTCGTCGTGCGCGTCGGCGCCGATATTGCCTTCGAAGGCGCGTTCGGATTTCGCTCGCTCCTGCCCGAGCCGACGCCGATGAAAATCGATACGGTTTTCGATCTCTCGTCGCTCACCAAGGCGCTCGCGACGACCGTCGCGGTGATGATGCTCACGCGCGACGGCAAGCTCCGGCTCGACGATCGCGTGACGCGGTTTTTTCATAACTTCGGCGTGCACGGCAAAACCGGCGTCACGTTCCGCTATCTGCTGGCGCATTGCTCGGGACTGGCGCCGTGGCGGCCGTTCTACCAGCGGGTTGCGGAGATCGAGCGCACGGGCAGCAAGGTGAATTTCATGGCGAGCTACGGCGCCAAGGAATTCGTGTACGAGGAGATTCATCGCGAGAAGCCCGAGGCTGCGCCCGCCACCAAAGCGATCTATTCGGATCTTAATTTTATCCAGCTCGGCGAGGCGGTTGAGAAAGTCACGGGCGTCGCGCTCAACCGGTTCAGCCGCGACAAAATTTTCAGTCCGCTCGGATTGCGCGCCACCGGCTTTATCGATATCGCGCAGGTGCGCTCGCGCCGCCTTGAGCCGGTCGCCGACATGTTCGCGCCGACGGAAGTGTGCCCCTCGCGCAAACGTTTGCTGGTTGGCGAAGTTGACGACGAAAACGCATACGCAATGGGCGGCGTGGCCGGGCATGCGGGACTATTCGCGCCGGTGCGCGAGGTCGATCGGATCGCGCGCGAATTGATCGCGTGCTGGGCCGGACGCTCGGAGTTTATTCCGCAGAAAATCGTCCGCGAATTCTGGGCGCGCGACAAAACCGTGCCCGCCTCGACCTGGGCGCTTGGATGGGACATGCCGTCACCGGAGGGTTCGAGTTCAGGGCGTCATTTCTCACCCGAGGCGGTGGGCCATCTTGGCTTTACCGGCACTTCGATCTGGATCGAGCCGGCGCGCGAAATCGCGATATCAATCATGACCAACCGGGTGCATCCGAGGCGCGACAACCAGGCGATTCGCGAGTTTCGCCCGCGGATCCACGACCTCATCATGGAAGCGATCGACGGTGAATGAATCCGAGAGCGCCGCGCGCCTGGCGCGAGTTCCGAGCCGCGTCCGTCACGTTCATCTGATCGGCGTCGCGGGAACCGCGATGGCCGCTGTCGCCGGGATGCTGGCGGAGCGGGGCTATCGCGTCAGCGGCTCTGACAACCAATTCTACGAGCCGACCGCTTCGCTGCTCGCGAAGTTGAATGTAGAGCGACGGACGGGATTTTCGGCGGCGAATCTTTCGCCCGCGCCCGACCTTGCAATCGTCGGCAATGTCGTCACGCGCGACAATCCCGAGGCACGGGCGCTGCTCGCCTCGGCGACTCCGTACCTTTCGATGCCCGAGGCGCTGTGGCATTTCTTTCTGCGCGGGCGGCGCGTGCTGATGGTCGCGGGCACGCATGGAAAGACTACTTCCACCGCGATCATGGCGCAGGTCCTTGCGGCGGCGGGGCGCGACCCCTCGATGCTGGTGGGCGGAGTCGCGAAAGATTTCGGCTCGAACTACCGGCTCGGCGCGGGCGGCGATTTCGTGATCGAAGGCGACGAGTACGACACCGCGTTTTTCGACAAGGGGCCAAAGTTTCTGCACTACCGCGCACGCGGCGCGATCATCACCGCGGTCGAGTTCGATCATGCCGATATCTACCGCGACCTCGAGCATGTGAAGTCGAGCTTCCGCGCGCTGGTCGAATCGATGGAGTCCTCGCACGTGCTGGCGGTTTGCGCCGATTTTCCGCACGCGCTCGAAGTCAGCCAGGGAGCGCGCGCGAGCGTCAGCACGTTTGGACTGCGCGCCGGTGATTATCGCGCCGCCGGGATTCGGATCAATGCGGAGGGCGCGCGTTTCTTTGTGCAGCATCGCGGGGCACGCGTTTCCCGGGAGATTCTGCTGCCGATTGGCGGCAGGATGAATGTTGCCAACGCGCTCGGTGTGTTTGTGCTGCTGAGCGGATGCGGATTCGGCGCGGACGAAATCGCGCGCGGGATCGCGTCGTTCACCGGCGTCGTCCGCCGCCAGGAAATTATCGGCGAAGCCGCGGGCGTGACCGTCGTTGACGACTTCGCGCATCATCCGACCGCGATCGGCGTGACACTCGAGGCGATCGCCGAGCGTTTCGCGGGGCGCAGGATTCTTGCCGCCTTCGAGCCGCGTTCGAACACCGCGCGCCGCAACGTTTTCCAGGACGCGTTCGCGCAGGCATTCGACCGCGCATCGCGGGTCTATCTCGGCCCGGTGTATTTCAAGGAAACCGACCCAATCGCGCCCGCCGATCGCCTCGCAATCGGAAAGTTGGCGGCGGCGGTATCAGCACGCGGTCCGCAAGCATTCGCATGCGTCTCGAACGACGAAATCCTGGAGCGAATGACCGCCGATGCCCGCCCCGGCGACGTCGCGCTCTTCATGTCCAACGGCCCCTTCGACGGCCTGAAAGATCGCTTCCTTGCGGTTCTCCGCGCCCGCACATAAATCGCGCGCCGCGACGCGCCCGCGATGCTTGGCCCCGACTCAGGCGAATGAACTCAATAGCCGTGCGCGGGATCTACCTGATTCAACAGAGGCTCGTGCGCTTGGAAGCGGCGGAGGTTTTCGGCGAATAGTTCACTGGCTAGTTTCATGTAGCCGCGGAAATCGCCTGAGACGTGCGGGGTCAGAATTGCTTGTTCGAGATCCCATAGGGGACTGTCGGCGGGGAGCGGCTCGCGCTCGAACACGTCCAAACCCGCACCACCGATTTTTCCCGCGCTCAGCGCGGCAGCGAGCGCGCTTTCATCGACGACCGCGCCGCGTCCGATATTGATGAAATACGCGCCGGGCTTCATCGCCGCGATCTCACGCGTGCCGATGAACTTGCGCGTTGCATTGGTCAGCGGCAACGTGACGCTGACATAATCGGATTCGCTCAGGAGCTCGGCGCATTCCTCCGGCCCGAACCATCGCGCGGGAATTTTGCCGTCCGGGTCGCCCAGCCCGCGCGGAGTCCATCCGGTTTCACGGCGCTCAGCCGGATTGCGTTTGAGGGCAAGGACTCGCATCCCAAACGCCTGCGCCAATCGCGCGGTCTCGCGCCCGATCGATCCGTACCCGACGATGCCGAGCGTTTTTCCGCGAATCACGTCGAGCTGGCTTATGACAGTGCGCCGCGACCATTCGTGGCGCTGCTGCGCGCGCACGGTGACATTAAACCGCCGCGCGTACGCGAGCATCGAGGCGATCGTGTACTCCGCGATCGGGGTTGCGTGAACGCCGCTCGCGGTGGTGATCGGGATATTCGCCGATTTCATAGGACCGCCAAGAGCGTGGTCCGCGCCGGCACTCAGCAATTGCACCCACTTGAGGCCGTTCGCGCGCTGCAGAATGTCGTCGGGCATCCGAAACGAGAGCAGCACGTCGCATCCGGCGGAAACGAACTCCGAAATTTCTTCGGCCGAGCGGCACGCGCGGTCAAGCAATTCCGCGCCCGGTACGGCGGCGAGGATCGTATTGCGCTCAGGCGGCGCGAGAGTGACGGTTGAGATAATTTTCATCGGTGGCAAGACCCGAATTTCGCACGCTCGCGGCATCCGCATCAAGCGCCAATCGACGCGCCTTGAGCGTAGCTAAGCGGCAGCCTATGATCGCGAGGCAAGCGTTAGAAGGCATTATGAAGATGAGCGGGCTTCGCAATATTGCGCTGGGCACTTTCGCCGCCGCGATTCTGGCGGTTGGTGGATTCGCCGCCGCGCAGAACTCCGCGCCGCCGCCCGATCCTCAAACGCAAGATGGCGCTGCGCCCGCGCCGCCGGGAATCGGTTCGCAGGGCGGTAGCGACGCGACGCTCGAAATCGCGCCGCAGCCCGGAGCAAGGCCGGCGAAGCCCGGCGTCGAAGAAATTCCGGGCGCAACCAGCTACCGGCCCGGCGAGGACACGACCTCGATCAATCCGAAATACGAGCCGGGCACCGAGAATGGCGATTCCAATTCCGAGCGCGGCAACAATCCAGGTAATCAGAACGGCTTTGCACGTCACGGCAAGCCGTACCTTGGAATCACGGTCAAAGAAACCACCAAATGCTACCTTGGGATGGAAGAACACGGGCTCGAGATTATAACCGTCGATCCGAACAGCCCCGCGTGGGCCGCCGGCGTCCATGGCAGTACGGGAGCGAATGCGGCGGGCGCGACGGCCTCGACAGCGTTGAGCTTTGTGCCGCTGGTAGGAACGATTGTAGCTTCTCAACTCGCCAAGCGCGGCGATCTTGGGATGTCGGGCGATCTGATTGTCGCGGTCGATGACCATCGCGTGCGTAGTGAAGAAGATCTCGACGACGCGATCGCAAAGCTCAAGCCCGGCGATTCGATGTACCTCACGGTTATCCGCGAACTTCCGGGCGGCGGCCATACCACCAAGAAAATCCAGGTGCACGTCGGCCAGGTCGGACAGCCGGTCCCGGTTGCGAATGCAGCGCCTCCGCTGACGGAGTAGCCAGGCGCGCCCGCGTCCTTCGTGAACAATTCTCTGATATAGTTCACGATGATGCCGCCCGCGCGGAGCTTTGCGTCCGCCGCGGGTAGGCGAAGTTGCGTTTTGCGCAGGCGATAAATCGTGCTTCGAAGCGTAAAAGATGCGGCCGGCGAGCTGCAGGCTCGGCTGAAGTCCGGAAACGAGCGCCGTTTCCCCGTGATGGGATTAAAGGGCGCCGCCGGCGTTCTGCTGCTGCGCGAGACCGCACTCGGTGTCTCCCGCCCGATCGTTGTCGTGACTTCGCGCGCGAGCGAGGCCGAGGCGCTTGCGCATGAGGCCGCATTTTTCTTGGATGAGCCCGCCGACGCCGGCACTCCCAGCCGCCGCGTGCATCATCTGCCGGCGTGGGAGCTGAAGCCGCTGGCGAATCTCTCGCCCGGATCTGATACGCAGGCTGCGCAGATCGCCGCGATGTTCGCGCTTGTGCGCACGCCGGCGCCGATCGTTATCACGTCGGTCGAGGCGCTGATGACGCGCACGATTCCGCGCGCGATCCTGAACGACTCGATAATCCGCGTCACCGTGGCCGAGCGGCTCGATCTCGATCTGCTGGTTGAGGCGCTGGCTGGCGCGGGCTATCAGCGGCTGCCGCAAGTCGAGGAGCCAGGCGATTTCAGCGTACGCGGCGGAATCGTCGATGTCTTCTCTCCGCTCTACCACGCGCCCTTCCGGCTCGAACTCGAAGACGACATGGTGACCTCGATCCGGCGCTTCGATATCGCAAGCCAGCGCTCGGCGGGCGATATGGAGGAAGCGACGATCGTGCGGACGCGGTTTGTCGCGCCCGATTCGCTCAAGGAATTGCCGGTGCGCGATCAAGCGGCGGTGCGTGCCGCTGATATTGGGCTGGTGCGCAAGGAAGCAGGCGAGCTGGCCGAAACACTGGAGAACGGGCTGCTGTTTCCGGGCGCCGAACTGCTGATGCCGTACGTGTACGGCGCGCCGTTGCAATCGATCGCGGACTATCTGCCGCCCGACACGATCCTTTGGATCGTCGATCCGGGGCGGGTTCGCGCCGACGCCGATCGCTTCGCAACCAAGGTTGCCGAGGAGGCCGCGATCGCGGCGGGTGCGCCCAGATTTTTTCCGGAGCCCGAATCGATGTACCTGTCGGCCGAAGAGTTCGAGCGCGCGCTAACCGGTTTCGCCGCGGTCGAGGTCGGATCGCTTATCACCGCCGCGCCGCCGCGCGAAGGATGGGCGCCGCCGATCGAGGTCAAATCGCAGCCGAGCCTGCGCTTGGCGTCCCCCGAGTTGGCGGGCGCGCGCGCCGCAATCAGCTTCGAGCCGCTGGCCGAGCAGCTTCGCGAGGTCCAGCGCGGACAGGGCAGGGCGCTGATGATCGTTGAGGGGCCGAATCAGGCGGCGCGCCTGCGGCGTCATCTCGAAGCCTACGATTTAGAAGTGAACACCGAGTGCAAGTCATTCGGCGCGCTGCTTGCGTGGCCCGATTTTCGTCCCGCGATCATGGAGGGCGAGATTTCGGCCGGCACGGTATTGCAAGACGACGGAATTTATCTCTACAGCGAGGAAGAGATTTTCGGCGAACCGCGCGCGCGCCGGAGGCATCGCCCTACCCCCAAGGGCGCGATACTCAATCTCGCGGAGCTTAAGCCCGACGACGTCGTCGTGCATATAGATCACGGAATTGGACGCTACCGCGGACTCAAGCATCTTAAGGTCGCCGACGCCGAGGGCGATTTCCTGAACCTCGAATACGCCGGCAACGACACCATGTATGTCCCGGTCGAGCGGATAAATCTGGTCCAGCGCTATATCGGCAGCGACAGTGAAGCGCCGCGCCTGGACAAGCTCGGCAGCGGTTCGTGGGAAAAGGTCAAACGGCGCACGCGACAGGCGGTGCTCGCGATGGCGTCGGAGCTGCTTGAAATCTACGCGGCGCGCGAGGTGCTGGAGGGACATGCGTTTCCGCATCCGGGCCGCGACTATCATGAATTTTCAGATCGCTTTGAATTCGAAGAAACGCCCGATCAGCAGGCCGCAATCGACGACGTGATTCGCGATCTGACTCGGCCCAAGCCGATGGATCGGCTGATCTGCGGCGATGCGGGATTCGGCAAGACGGAAGTCGCGATGCGCGCGGCGTTCGTGGCGGTGATGGACGGGCGGCAGGTCGCGGTGCTGGTGCCGACCACGATTCTGGCCGAGCAGCATTGGAATACGATGCGCAAGCGCTTCGCCGAGTACCCGGTGCGGGTCGAGATGGTCTCGCGGTTTCGCAACGCGAAAGAAAACAAGGCCGTCATCGACGACGTCGCGAGCGGCAAGGTCGATATCGTCATCGGAACGCATCGCCTGCTTTCCGCTGACGTGAACGTCCCGCGCCTGGGCCTGTTGATTATCGACGAGGAGCATCGCTTCGGCGTGGCCGACAAAGAGCGCATCAAGAAGCTCAAGAAGATGGTGCCGGTGCTGACGATGACCGCGACGCCGATTCCGCGCACGTTGCACATGGCGATGCTGGGAATCCGTGATCTGTCGGTGATTCAGACTGCGCCGCCGGATCGGCAGCAGATTCGCACCTTCGTCGCGCACTTCGACGACGGCCTGATTCGCGACGTGATTATCCGCGAGTTGAACCGCGGCGGGCAGGTGTTCTTCGTCCATAATCGGGTCGAGAATATCGAGTACATGGCGCGTCATCTCCGCACCCTGATTCCCGAGGCGAAAATCGCGGTCGCGCACGGCCAGATGCCTGAACGAAAGCTCGAAGACGTGATGCGCGAGTTTATCGAGAACCGGGTCAACCTGCTGGTGTGCTCGGCGATTATCGAGTCGGGCCTGGATATCCCGAACGCAAACACGATGATCATAAATCGCGCCGATCACTTCGGCCTGGCGCAGCTCTACCAGTTGCGCGGCCGGGTCGGCCGCTCGCGCCAGAAGGCCTTCGCGTATCTGCTGATTCCGGGCGAGCACATCATCACGCGCGACGCCAAGCGGCGGATCGACGCGCTGCGCGAGCTGGTCGATGCGGAAAGCGGCAGCGGGTTCAAGCTCGCGATGGCGGATCTGGAGCATCGCGGCGCCGGCAATCTGCTCGGACGCGAGCAGCACGGAGAAATCGAGGCGGTGGGCTTCGAGCTATATACCGAGATGATGGAGCAGGCGATTGCCGAGCTTCGCGGCGAAGAGCGCCGCCCCGATTTCGAGCCCGAGCTGAAGCTCGGCATCCCGGCGTATATCCCGGAGAGCTACGTGCTCGACGAGAACGAGCGCTTGGTGCTGTATCGCAGATTTGCGCGCGCCGAATCGGAGCAGGATCTAACGGACTTGAAAGACGAGATGCGTGATCGCTTCGGCCCGGTGCCGACTTTGATCGACAACCTCGTCGCCGCAATGAATGTGCGCCGCCAGATGCGGCTCCTATTGATAATGAGTGCGATCTTGAAGGGTACGCAGCTCGAGCTGCGGTTTCATCCTGACGCGCCGGTGGATACCGCGAAGCTCGCAGCGATGGCCGACGCAAATCGCCGCACGATGAGGCTGACCCCGTCGTTCCAGGTGCTGGCGCGGATCGATACCGAAATCGGCGAGTACGAACGTCTGTTTGCGCAGGTGGACGGCGTCTTGCAGGCGTTGGCGGGCTGTGAAAAATTGGAAAATTGGCTGGTAGGTCGTGCCGGACCGGCGCTCAACTAGATTCATGCGGATCTTTATTTCGGCGAATGTCAGACGCGCTCGCGCGATTGCCGCGGCGATCGCGATTTCCCTGTGCTGCGCGGCCGGAACCACCGCGGCACAGCAAATCGTGGATCGGGTGGTCGCCAGCGTGGATGGCGATCCGATCACCGCGCACGATATCGAGGCCTTCAGCATCGCGATGGGACATCCGGTCAGGGCCGACAATATCGCGGATAATCCCGACGCAAAGCTGATGCTCAAGGAGCTGATCGCGGCCAAGCTGTTTCAGAGTGAGGCGCAGCAGTACGCCTCAAAGATCGACGATACGCAAGTCGATAATTACATCGATCAACTCCGCCATGACCGGCACATGACGCCCGATCAGATGAAGGCAGCGATCGCGCAAAGCGGCATGAGCATGCAGGATTTTCGCAAACATGCGCGCGACGAGCTCGAGAAGGCGATGATGATCCAGCAGCAGGTGCGCGATCGGGTCAATCTTTCCGACAGCGATATCCAAACCTACTACGATCAGCATAAGAGCGACTACACGATTTCAAAAGAGCGCTACCGCCTGTCGCAGATTCTGATCGGAGTTCCCGCCAACGCGAATCCGCAGCAGGTCGAAAAGCTCAAGGCCAAGGCCGATCAGATCAGGAGTGCAGCCGTCAAGGGCGCCGACTTTGGCAACCTTGCGCGCAGATATTCCGACGACGAGTCCAGGAATAATGGCGGAGAACTCGGATGGTTCGAACCACAGGATATAATGGACCAGATTCTGGCCGCGGTTAAGCCGGTAAAGGTGGGCGATGTCTCCCAAATCGTCAGAACCAGCCACGGCTTCCACATTCTTAAAGTCGAAGCTCACGAGGTGCCGGGAGTCCGTCCGCTGGCCGAGGTCAAAGACGACATTCGCGAAAAGATGGTCGACCAGAAAGCCAAGGCGGAGACTCAGGAGTGGGTCGAGACCGAGTTGGTCAAAAAACACGACGTCGAGACGCTCTACTAGGTTTGATGGCGCCGCGAAAAAGGGCGCTCCCGCTCATCGCGATCAGCATGGGCGATCCCGCGGGCATCGGCGCCGAGGTAATCCTCAAATCGGCCGCGCGACTCGGCTCGCGGCGTGATGCGCCCGCGCTGATTGTCGTCGGTGATCTGGCGGTGATGACCGAAACGGCGCGGTGGCTGCGCACGCGGATCAGGCCGATCGCGTGGAGTCCGGGCGAACCGCCGCCCGGGCGCGGCAAGCTCGGCGTGATGACGCGGACCGCGCTCAGCGCGCACGCGCGGCGAGTTGGCAAGCCTTCGATCGAAGGCGGTGATGCGTCGTTCAACTATGTCGTCGCGGGCGCAAAGATGGCGCTTAGCGGAGCGGCCGACGCTCTGGTCACCGCGCCGATCAGCAAACAGTGGTGGGACCGCTCTGGCCATCGCTATCCCGGCCATTCGGAGCTGCTGGCGCATCTCGGGCGGGTGCGTCGATGGCGCATGATGTTCGCCGGGGATCATCTGAAGCTCGCGCTGGTGACGGTGCATATGGGGCTCGCGCGAGTCTCGAAAAAGCTGACGCGCGCCGGAGTGCTCGACACAATCGTGCTGCTTCGCGACCATATGCGCTCGCGGCTGGGTGTTGCGCGGCCGCGAATTGGAGTGTTGGGATTTAATCCCCATGCGGGCGAAAAAGGACTGTTTGGAAGCGAGGAAATTGCGGTGATCGAGCCGGCGATTGCGGCGGCGCGGCGCGCGGGAATCGATGCGTTCGGGCCGCTCGCGCCGGACACCGCCTTCATTCGCACAAAGGGCCGTTTCGGGTTCGACGCGGCGGTCGCGATGTACCATGATCAGGGATTGATCGCGCTCAAGACGCTGGAGTTTGATCGCGCGGTGAATGTTACGTTGGGGATTCCATTTATCCGCACCTCGCCCGATCACGGCACCGCGCTGGATATCGCGGGCAAGGGCGTGGCGAATCCCTCGAGCATGTTGGCGGCGATCGAGTACGCGGCGATCGCGGCGCGCGTTCGCAAGGATTGAACTTTAGAACCGCAATGGCCGATAAAATCATAATCAAGGGCGCGCGCGAGCATAATCTCAAGGACATCGACCTCGAGATTCCGCGCGACAAGCTGGTAGTGATCACCGGGCTGTCGGGCTCGGGCAAATCTTCGCTGGCCTTCGACACTATCTACGCCGAGGGGCAGCGCCGCTACGTCGAGTCGTTGTCGGCGTATGCGCGGCAGTTTCTGGAGCAGATGGAGAAGCCCGATGTCGATTCGATCGAAGGGCTCTCGCCGGCGATCTCGATCGAGCAGAAAACGACTTCGCGCAATCCGCGTTCGACCGTCGGCACGATCACCGAGATCTACGACTATCTGCGGCTGCTGTTCGCGCGGATCGGACACGCGTTTTGCTACAGCTGCGGACGCGAGATTTCGCAGCAGAGCGTCCAGCAGATCGTCGATCGCCTGATGGCATGGCCCGACGGCTCGCGGATTCACGTGCTGGCGCCGATCGTGCGCGATCGCAAGGGCGAGTATAAAAAAGAGCTCTCAGAGATGCGGCGCGCCGGCTTTGTGCGCGTGAAGATAGACGGAAAGCTCTACGAGCTGGGCGAAGAGCCGGTGCTCAACAAGAACACCCGGCATACGATCGAGGTAATGGTCGATCGGCTGGCGATCCGCAAGGGAATTGAGAAGCGGCTGGCCGATTCGCTCGAGGTGGCGTTCAAGTACGGACAGGACCTACTCAAGGTCGAGCGGCTCGACGAGAAAAAAGGCGCCGAGGGGGTCTATTTCAGCCAACGCTTCGCGTGCGTCGAGTGCGGAATCTCGTATCCTGAGATCACACCGCGGATGTTTTCGTTCAACAGCCCGCACGGCGCGTGCACCGAGTGCTCCGGGATCGGATCGATCATGTATTTCGATCCGGAGCTGGTGGTACAGAACGAAGACTTGAGCATCTCCGACGGTGCGATCGCGCCGTGGGCTACGATGAATTATATGCAGCCGGTGCTTGAGGCGCTGGCGGCGCACTACAAGTTCAGCCTCGATACGCCATGGAAAAACATTCCGCCCAAGGTGCGCAAGTCGATTCTGGGCGGGTCCGGCGCGGAGGAGATCGAGTTCGCCTACCAGCGCGGACACCATCGCGCCGAATACTCGCGCGCCTTCGAGGGCGTGCTGCAATGGCTCGATCGCCGTTACAAGGAGACCGAATCCGAGGGCATCCGCGAGGTCCTGGAAGGCTACATGAACATGCGGCCGTGCCCGTCGTGCGCGGGCGCGCGCCTCAAGAAGGAGAGCCTGTTCGTCCGTTTTCAGGGGAAATCGATTTCGGAAGTTACTGCGATGTCGATCAAGCAGGCGCTCGCGTTCTTCGCCGCGCCCAAGCTGACCAGGCAGGAAACCGAGATCGGCAGGCTCATCCTGAAGGAAGTTCGCGAGCGGCTCTCTTTTCTCGCCGACGTGGGGCTCGATTATCTGACTATGGATCGCACCTCGGGCAGCCTTTCGGGCGGCGAGGGCCAGCGCATCCGGCTCGCCACGCAAATCGGCTCGAGCCTGGTCGGCGTGCTGTACATCCTCGACGAGCCCTCGATCGGGCTGCATCAGCGCGACAACCAGCGCCTGCTTGCGACGCTCAAGCGGTTGCGGGAGCTCGGCAACACCGTGCTGGTGGTCGAACACGATCGCGATACGATGCTCGAGGCTGATCATCTGATCGACATGGGACCCGGCGCCGGCGCGCTCGGCGGATATGTGGTGGCGCAGGGCACGCCCGAGCAGGTGATCAGAAATCCGAAGTCGCTCACCGGAAAATATCTTTCTGGTGAAGTCGAGATCGAGGTGCCGCCGCGCAGGAGGCGGGCGACCGGCCGCACCCTGGTGATCAAGGGCGCGCGCGAAAACAACCTTCGCGATCTGACCGTTCAGTTTCCGCTTGGAGTCGTGACCTGTGTGACCGGCGTGTCGGGGTCGGGTAAATCGACGCTGGTGCTCGACACGCTCTATCGCGCGCTGGCGCAGAAGCTCAATCATTCGCGGGAGCGTTCGGGCGTGTTCAAATCAATCGAAGGCATCGAGCATCTGGATAAGATCGTCCATGTCGATCAGAGCCCGATCGGACGCACTCCGCGCTCGAACCCCGCGACTTACACTGGCCTGTTCACTCATATCCGTGAATTGTTCGCGCAGTTGCCCGAGGCTCGTATGCGCGGCTACGGGCCCGGCCGTTTCTCGTTCAACGTGAAGGGCGGGCGCTGCGAGTCGTGTGAGGGCGACGGGATTATCCGGATCGAAATGCACTTCCTGCCCGACGTGTACGTGACCTGCGAGGTCTGCGCCGGAATGCGCTATAACCGCGACACGCTCGAAATCCAGTACAAGGGCAAAAATATAGCCGAGGTGCTGAACATGACCGTCGCCGAGGCGGTCGAGTTCATGGGCTCGGTACCGCCGCTTCGGCAGAAGCTCGAAACGCTGCGCGACGTCGGATTGGATTATATCCACCTCGGACAGTCAGCGACCACGCTGTCGGGCGGCGAGGCCCAGCGCATCAAGCTCGCCAAGGAGCTCTCGCGCCGCGCGACCGGCCGAACGCTCTACATTCTGGACGAGCCGACGACCGGATTGCATTTCGACGATATCAAGCGGCTGCTCGCGGTACTCGGCCGCCTGGCCGACGCGGGCAATACGATTATCGTGATCGAGCATAACCTGGATGTGATCAAGACTTCCGACTACGTAATCGACCTCGGTCCCGAAGGCGGAGATCGCGGTGGTATGATTGTGGCAAAGGGCACGCCTGAAGAAGTCGCCGCGGCGCCAAACTCCTATACGGGACAGTTCCTGCGGCAAGCGCTGGCGCATCGCGCCGCCGCCTGAGGACTCCGAAATCGGCGCTTGCTTCTCGACTCGCACCCGCCGTACGTATTATGACCGATAGTCAACGCTCAGGGTCAGATGGTTCATCAGAAGCGGGTGCGTGCGTTAGAGGGGGAAGATCGTGAAATCGGCCACACTCGCGCTTGTGCTGTGCGCGGCGATAATCTGCGGATGCACGTCGCAGGCGAGCGTGCAACAAGCGGCGGCGGATGCGCGCAAAGCCGCGAACCAGGGCGCCTACAAGGCGGAGGCTGCGGATCTGAATCCGGTCGTCGATGCTGACTCGCAGGATCCGCAGGCGTACATGGCGCGCGCCTACGCGTACCTCGAAGCGGGAGAAAACCAGCGCGCGATCTCCGACGCGACGCGCGCCGTCGAGCTCGAGCCTGACGCGGCCTTTTATCTCCTGGCGCGGTCGCTTGGTTACGTCCGTGCCGGCGAATTCGATCGCGCGCTCGAAGATACCAACACCGCGATTCAGCTCGCACCGAACGCTGCCGGATGCTGGGGGCAGCGCGGGTTTGTCTACATGTCGATGGGCGATGGCCGCAGTGCTTTCGCCGATTTCACGCACGCGATCAAGCTCGATCCCAACTCGGTCATCTATCGCGTACAGCGCGGGTTCGCGCTCGGGATGCAGGGCCGCTACGCGGAAGCGCAGCGGGATTGGGAAACCGCGGTTCGGATGCGACCGGACTATGGACCGTCTTACAGCGCGCTCGGATGGCTGCAAGCGACCTGTCCGGACGCGAAATTCCGCGACGCGAAGAAAGCCGTCGAAAATGCCAAACGTGGTGCGAAGCTGGGCGCTCCGACGATGCTGGCGGCGCTCGTGTCGGGCGGCGCCGTAGCCTCGGACGTCAAACCAAAGCCCGGGCAGGACCGACCGGCGCTGGCGTGGCCGCTTGATGCGCTTGCGGCCGCATACGCAGAGGCGGGTGATTTCCGGCAGGCGGTCGCGGTGCAGCAGCAGGCAATCGCATGTAACCGTACGACGCCGAATCCGCTGGCCACGAAGGAGCAGAAGTTGCTCGCGCTCTATCAGCAGAAGCAACCTTATCGCGCGGGCTTCGATTCGGTGGTGCCGGAACTGCCCTGGATTTCGCTCCCGTCATAGACGATTCGGCCGTCCGCAACGCGGGCGAACGCAGAGAGTGCGTGCGGCGAGAGCTTACCGGCCGGCATGATGTGCTCGACGCGCCATCCGCGCGCAACCAGATTGTCCGAGATGATCCGCCGATGGCATCGCCACCACAGTCCTTCGGAGCACATGTACGCGGTGCGCGCGATCGTCGCGAGTTCGATCAACTCCGCCAAGCCTTGCGCGAATTCCGCGCTGTCGGTGTAGTCGGCGTAGGATCGAAACGCCGGATGCTTCCATGCGGAGTGCGGCGAATCGGCGCGCTTGCTGTGGCGCCGTCCGCCAAGGAGCTTGATCCATCGGTAGGTGATTCCCGCTCGTTCCAGAGACTGAGACAGCGCCTCCTGGTTGAACTGCGGCCATTTGCGCGAGGCCGGGAACGAGCGTACGTCGGCAAGGATCGCGATGCGATGCTGGCCAAGAAGTTCCAGGAATCGTTCGAGCGGGTGCGTCGAATGACCGACGGTGAAAATCCACAGCCGGTCGGACTCTGATTCTGATGCATCAGGCATCGAATTAGTCTCCGCGGACTCCGTCGAACGTGCCCGCGGCGCCTCCGCTTACTTGGCCGCCGGTGCGCTGGAATCTCCCACCGCCACCTGCGAGAGCATCGTCTGGTTGATCGCGGCGTCCTTCAGATTGGCGACTACGATCAAAAGAATCGCGTCGGGGTGAAGATACTTGCGCGCCATATCCTGCACCTCCTGTTTGGTTACGGCCTGGATCAGCTTTGGGTAGCGATCGGCGTAGTCGAGTCCCAGGTTGTTGAGCTCGATGCTGAGCATGAAGCCGGCGATTGAGCTCTGCCGATCGAATTTCAGCGGAAAGCTTCCGATCAGAAACTTCTTGGCGCCGTCGAGCTCGGCGCCGGTAACCTGATGTTCCTGGATGGTGCGCATCTGTTCGAGGATGAGCTTGATCGCCTCGTTCGAGCTCGAATTCTTGGTTTGCAGCCTGATGCCGTAAGCGCCGGGAAACTTGCCGGCTTGAATCACGCTGCCGACGGAGTACGCAAGTCCGTGCTGGCTGCGCACGATCTGCACCAGCCGCGAGGCGAAGCCGCCGCCGCCGAAAATGTAGTTCATGACTTGCAGCTTGTAGAAGTCGGAGTTCGAACGCGCGATTCCGCCGAAGCCCATGATGATATTGGCCTGCTGCACGTTGCGATCGATGAGTTTGGCGTCGAGTCCTTTGGGCAGCGACAGCGCCGGAGGCGCGGCTTGTGGTGCGACAGTGCCGCGGAGGCCGTTGAGAGTTTCTTCAAGTGAAGATTTAATTTCGTCGGCGCGTACGTCACCGGTCACCGCGATCACCGCGCTGCCGAGCTTGTAGTATTCGTGGTAGAAAGCGCGCACGTCGCCGGGAGTAAGTTTCGCAACCGACTCCGCACTGCCGTCCTGCGGATGCCCATACGGCGATTGGCCGAACAGCGCTCTGCGGAACTTCACGCTGGCGGTGTAACCGGGCTCTTCTTCCTGCGCGTGGATTTCGGCGACCGTCTCCGCCCGTTTGCGCTCGATATCGGCATCGCGCAGACCCGGCTGCGTGAGAATTCCCGTCAGCAGCGCGAGCGTGTCGTTCTGATATTTCTTTAGCGAAGTGAAGTCGGCGACCGCGTAATCGCTGCTGGCGCTGATGCCGACCGAGCTGCCCATGTAATCGACTTTCTCGTTGAAATCGGCGGCGCTCAAGACTTTCGTCCCCTGCTCGATGCATCGCGCGGTCAGCGCGGCGAGGCCGCCCTTGCCCTCGGGATCGCGTCGCGCTCCGGCGTCGAACGCGATCGACACGGTCACCATTGGGAGCTGATGCTCTTCCGACACGAGCAGTACGGCGCCATTGGACAGCGTCATCCGCTTGATCTCGAGCGCGTGCGCGCGCGGCCCAGTCGCGGCGATTACGAAAATAACCGCGATTGCAACACCCACGAGCTGCAACCCGCGCCGGCTCATCGCACCACCTCGCCCTGGGCGGCTTCACTGAATGAGGCCTCGCCGATCACGTCGGAGTCGCGGACCCCGCCTCCCGATCCGCCGCCGCCCATTTCGTGCGGCAGGACGCCGGTCGGAATCAACACGCCGACTGTTCGGTTGGTCTCGACCAGATATTTCCGCGCGACGCGCTGCACGTCCGCGGCGGTGACTTTGTCGATATTGGACAGATATTGATCGACCATCTTGTAGCTGCCGAGCATCTCGTAAACCCCGAGCATCATCGCCTCCTGCAGAATCGAATCCTGCGAGAAGACGAACTCGGCCTGCTCGAGGTTTTTGGCCTTCTGCAATTCTTGCGCACCGACCGGCTTGTCGCGCAGCTCGGCGATTTCCTTGTCCGTCTCCGCGATCGTGTCATCGGTCTTCACGCCCGGCCGCATCTGCGCCGAAACGACGAACAGGTTCGGATCGAACGAAGTCAGGTCGTAGCCCGCACCGACCTCGACCACCATCCGCTTATCGACCACTAGTTTCTTGTACAGCCGCGAGCTTTTGCCGTCGGACAGAACCTCCGATGCGATCTCGAGTGCGAACGCGTCGGGGCTGTTGAGGTTCGGAACATGAAAGGCTTCTTCGAACGCCGGCAGATTGGCCGCGTGGCGCAGCTCGACGCGGCGCTCGCCGCGCTGCTCGGGTTCAACTTCAGGCATGGGCGGGGGTTTGGGTCCGTTCTTGATCGCGCCAAAAGCCTCGCTGATCTGTTTCAGCACCTGGTCGGCGTTGAAATCGCCCACCACCACGATGATCGCGTTTTGCGGCGAGTAATAAATCTGGTGATACGCCAACGCGTCTTGCAGCGTCAGCCGCTGGATATCCTGCATCCATCCGATCACGGGCCAGTGGTACGGATGCTCGACGAACGCCGCCGCACGCACCTGCTCGTCGAGCGCGTCCTCGGGCTGGTCGTCGGTGCGCAGGCGGCGCTCTTCGGCGACTACCGCGCGTTCCTTCTCGAACTCCTTCGGATCAAAATTCCCCATCCGGTCAGACTCGAGCGAGATCGGCACGCTCAGGCGATCGCGGTTGATGTTCTCGAAATACTCGGTGTAATCCGAGCTGGTCATCGCGTTGTCTTCGCCGCCGTTGGTCTGGATGATCTTCGAGAATTCCTCGGGGCCGAGTTTTCGGGTTCCCTTGAACATCAGATGCTCGATCAGATGCGAGATCCCGGTCTTGCCGAATTGCTCGTTACGCGAACCGACGTGATAGAACACGTTGAACGACGCGACCGGCGCCTTGTGATTCTCAAGCACGATCACCTTGAGCCCATTGGACAGCGTTTCCGTCTTGACCGCATCGGTCATCCCGGCGCGTGCGGCGCCGGCGCCGATCAGCATGGCGGTAAGCATAAGGGGCAGAAGCCTGACGATAGGGAAAAAGGGATGGTTGCGCGGGAAGATGATTTTCATGACGAATAACCATCTAACGCTGTGGCTTGGCGTGGAGTCAAGAAAGCCAGTGGAGCCGGGCTCATTTGCCTTGCGCCAGCAAATTGCATCGCGGGGCGTGAGTTTGCCACAATCAAGCTTAGAAACGCGATGACACAGCCTGCCGAGAAGTCCCAGCCGTTATTCGAAATCAAGGGCGTGCTCACGAAGTTCATGCGGATGCTGTTTCCGCTGGAATTTCGCATCGACTCGATTGCGAATTGCGGCCCGATGCTGCCGTTCCATTTCCCGCTGCTGCCGGGCGAGATGATCTATCTGCCGGAAAAAATCGACGCCTTCGGCAGCGCCGGCGACGAATACAACTACTACTTCGTTACCACCGCGCACCTGGCCTCGCGCCACGACTTCGGCACCTTCGACTTCCGCCTTGCCGATATCGCTGGCTTCGAGGATCGCGCCGAGACTGGAGTCGAGGCGATCGACAGCTTCGTCGCCTCCTTCGAGGACGCCGCATTGGCCGGCGCGCTGATGCGCCTGGGCGAGGCCGCAAGAATCGACGCGGCGCTTGGACGGCGCTACCGCGGCCTCGCGCCGCGAATCGCGGCGATCAATCGCTTGCTCACCGAATTGCTGCCGCCCGAGGCTCTCTCCACCATGCTGGTGCGCGGCTCGCTCGACTTGGTGGAGAGCGGGGGCGAACAGGGATTCGCGCGGATGGCGCAGCGCTTCTTCGCACCGCTTCGCGACGCGGACGCCGACATCTTTACGACCGCGCGCCAGACCACAGCGATCTACCAATGGCTGCAGGAACTGATTGCGCAGGCGCGCGCAGCGGGCAACGGCGATCCGCTGGCGGGTCAGGCCGAGCAGATGCGCAACGATCTGATAAGCGGCGTTAAGGGCGGCGACGGCGCCGACGACGGTGCGGAAGGCGAGGGCGATCCGGGCGAGGCTGGCGGCGAACCCGATCAGAAACTCAGCATGGAAACCTCGGGCCGGCAATCCAAGGGCAATCAGGGGCGCGCGCTGTCGCCCGAAGAGCTGCGCAAACTTATCGAGCAGGGCGCACAGATCAATCCGTCGCAGGGCGAGGGCAACGCCGACGGCGACGGGATGTACCTGACGCAACTCACGGGCAAGCAGATGAGCGAGCTCGAGGCGATGCGCGAGCAGCTTGCGGAAGTCGGCAGCGTTACCGGGCAGGGGCGCCTGATGATCGCGCGTTCGCGCCAGGATTCCTACTACGCCTACGACGAGTGGGACTACGTGCTGGCCGAATACCGGCGCAACTGGTGCCGGCTGCGCGAAATCCAGCTCGCCGGCGACGACGGCGATTTCTACAACAACACGCTGCTGCGTTATGCGGATCTGCTGCCGGTGATCCGGCGCAACTTTCAGCGGATTCGTCCGGCGTCATATCGGATGGTGCGCGGTCTCGAAGACGGCGAGGAGATCGATTTCGACAAAACTGTCGAGTCGCACGTCGCGCGCAAGATGGGCGAGATTCCAGATGGCCGCGTATACAAGGCGCGCAAGAAGGAAGCCCGCGATGTCGCGACTCTGTTCCTGCTCGACATGTCCGCCTCGACCGACGAGCCGATTCATCGCGAGCCGCGCAAGTTCACCGACGACGACGATAACGACGATTGGATGAAAGCGTGGCAGCGGCGTCCGCAAGCCGCGCAGCGTCCACGCCGGATTATCGACGTCAACAAGGAAGCGCTGATCATCATGGCGCAGTCGCTCGAGGAAATCGGCGACCAGTACGCGATCATGGGGTTCTCGGGCCACGGCCGCGACAATGTCGAGTTTTACGTCATCAAGGAGTTCGACCAGGAACTTTCCGACGACGTGCGCGCGCGCGTCGGCGCGGTCGAGCCCAAGCGTTCAACCCGGATGGGCGCTGCCATTCGCCACGTGCGCGAAAAATTCAAGAACGTCAATTCCCGCGCCAAGCACGTTATCCTGTTGAGCGACGGCTTTCCGCAGGACTTCGATTACGGCCACGACCGCCGCTCGAACGCATACGGAATCCAGGACACGATGGTTGCGCTGAAGGAACTTGAGCTCGCGGGCGTCCTGCCCTTCTGCATCACCGTGGACAAGACCGGCCACGACTACTTGCGCCAGATGTGCCAGTCCTCGCGCTACCTGGTGATCGAGGACATCGCGTCGCTGCCGCGCCAGTTGCCGAAGATCTACGAGCAAGTAATCCGCTGGTGATTACTCAATCCACGAAATCCGCGTAATCCGCGGTTTCTTCTTTACTCACGCAAATCGCGCCCGGTCATTGCGGGCGGGATCGCAAGACCGAGAATCGCGAGGAAGGTCGGCGCGACGTCCGCGAGAGTGCCGCCGTCGCGCAGGTGTCCTTTGAAATTCGGATCGGCGAGAATCAACGGAACCGGATTGGTCGTGTGCGCGGTATGCGGCTGTCCGGTCGCGGGATCGGCCATGAATTCGGCGTTGCCGTGATCGGCGGTGATGAGTGCAGCGCCGCCGCGCTTCGCGATCGCGTCGAGCACGATTCCCAACGCCGCGTCGGACGCCTCGACCGCCTTTATCGCCGCGTCGAGATGTCCGGTATGGCCGACCATGTCGGGATTCGCGAAGTTCATCACCACGACGCCGAAGTTCCCGCTCTCGATTTCCTGCGCGGCGCGAATCGCGATCTCGTGCGCACGCATTGTGGGTTCGAGATCATAGGTCGCGACTTTCGCCGAGGGGATCATCACGCGCTCCTCGCCCGCGAACGGGTTTTCGATTCCCCCGTTCAGAAAATAAGTCACATGCGCGTATTTCTCGGTCTCCGCGATGCGCACGTTTGCGATTCCCGCTCCGGCCAGAACCTCGGCCAGCGTGTTGCACACGTCTTCAGGAGCAAACGCGAGCGGAAGCCCGAATGAGCGGTCGTATTCGGTCATGCAGAGGTATCCGATCTTCGGCGCGCGGGGCCGCGGAAATTCCCTGAATTTCGGGAGCGCCAGCGCCGCCGTAAGTTGGCGCGCGCGATCGGCGCGAAAATTGAAACACATGACTTGATCGCCATCGGCGATCTTGCGGGGCGTGCCGACGATACATGGCTCGACGAATTCGTCGTTCTTGTCCGCGGCGTAGGATCGCTCCACCGCTTCGCGCGCGCTCGTGACCCGCGCGCCTTCGCCTTCAACCATCGCCCGCCAGGCACGCTCGGTGCGCTCCCAGCGGCGATCGCGATCCATTGCAAAGTACCGCCCCTGCACCGTCGCGATTCTGCCGCGCCCAAGCTGCTTGAGCTTCGCCTCCAGCGCGTCGATAAACGAAAGCGCCGAGCGCGGAGGCTTGTCGCGTCCGTCGAGGACGGCATGTACCACGATATCGTCGAGATTCTCGCGAGCCGCGACCTCCAGAATCGCGAACAGATGATCGATATGACTGTGCACGCTGCCGTCGGAGAGCAGTCCCCACAGATGCAGCGCGCGGCCCGACGATTTGGCGGTGTGAATTGAGCGGAGAATCGCCGCGTTGCGCGCAAACGCTCCGCTCTCGATCGCTTTCGTGATCCGCATCAGGTCCTGATAAATCACGCGGCCAGCTCCCATCGTCAGATGGCCAACCTCAGAATTTCCCATCACCCCCGGCGGAAGACCGACCGACTCGCCCGACGCGTCGATGCCGGTGTGCGCGCAGGTCTTGAGCAACGCGTCCATCACGGGCGTGCGCGCCATCGCGATCGCGTTTGCTTCACGATTGGGGCTCAGTCCCCATCCGTCGAAGATGATTAACGCCGCCACCGGAGGACGCTGGCTCATCGGAAAGTCTCACCGCGCTTGAATATCGAAGCGCCGGGATAGACTGCGCGTGCGCCCAGCTCCTCGGCGATTCGTAGCAGGCGATTGTACTTCGCGTTGCGCTCGCTGCGGCTCAGCGACCCGGTTTTGATCTGACCCGCTCCTGTAGCCACCGCGAGGTCCGCGATGGAGGTGTCTTCGGTCTCGCCCGAGCGATGCGAGATCACGCAGGTGAAGCCCGCGGCGCGCGCCATATCTATCGTCGCCAGGGTTTCGGTGAGAGTGCCGATCTGGTTGAGTTTGATCAGAATCGAATTGGCGGTCTTCTCTTTGATTCCGCGCGTCAGGCGCTCGCGATTAGTCACGAAGATATCGTCGCCGACCAGTTGGACCTGGCCGCCAAGCTCGCGCGTCAGAAGTTGCCAGCCGGTCCAATCGTCTTCGGCCAGAGGGTCTTCGAGAGACACGATCGGATATTTCGCGATCCATTCGGCGTAAAATTTCACCATCCCGGCCGCGTCGCGCGAGCTTTTGTCCGATTTGGAGAAGACGTATTTGCCTTGGTCGAAAAACTCGCTCGAAGCCGGATCGAGCGCCAGTGCGACATCGGCGCCGGGCTTGTAACCGGCATTGCTGATCGCCTGCAGGATCACCTCGATCGGTTCCTCGTTGCTCTTGAGGCTCGGTGCGAAACCGCCTTCGTCGCCGACGTTGGTCGAATGGCCGGCTTTCTTGAGCACCGCGGCGAGCGCGTGGAAGACCTCGGCGCCGGCGCGAATCGCTTCCGCAAAATTGGGCGCGCCCTGCGGCACGATCATGAACTCCTGCATATCGACGCTCGAGTCGGCGTGCACGCCGCCGTTGAGCACGTTCATCATCGGCACCGGCAGGATATGCGCGTCGGGATTCAGATGACGATAGAGCGGGAGCCCGTGCGCCGCGGCAGCCGCATGAGCCGTCGCCAACGATACGCCGAGGATCGCGTTGGCGCCCAGCTTCGATTTGTTCGGCGTCCCGTCCAGCGCGAGCAGAGTCTCATCGATGGCTTTCTGGTCGTCGCCGTTGGCGCCTTTGAGTTTCGCGGCGATGGTGATGTTCACATTCGCAATTGCTTTCAGCACGCCCTTGCCGCCGAAGCGCTTCTTGTCGCCGTCACGAAGCTCCAGCGCCTCGTGTACGCCGGTTGACGCGCCCGAGGGAACCGCGGCGCGCCCGAGCGCTCCACCTTCGAGCAGGACATCGACTTCGACTGTGGGGTTTCCGCGCGAGTCGAGAATTTCCCGCGCCCTGACTTCGCTGATCCTGGTTGCTGCCGCCATGTGCTTCCTCTCGCCTTACAGAAGCCGAAATACTAAGCCAGCCACCGCGGGCTGTCATCACATTACAGCAGGATTACAAATCCTCGCGACTTCTTAATCGAGCTAATCCACGCGGCGCGCGGGACCGAGAAATCGCGCCGGGAGGGGAGTCTCGATCACATTGCCTCTGTTCGATGCCACTCGAAACGCGCGTGCTTTCGGCCGCGATGAGACGATCTCTTGGAGCCGCGTGCCGGCGAAGTGCGCGGCGGCTCCGTCGTCGAGCGCGAGCGTCGCAACGAATCCGCGCCTCAGGATGCGATGCAGGATCGGCCGGCGCGCCGCCTCTCCGTCGTAATGCGGGCAGCATCCGCCGCGCAGAAATCCGAGACCCCGGCCGAGGGCGCAAAATCCTCCGCCGAATGAATCGGTGATTCCGTCTTCAAACCAGCAGATCGCTCCCGCGCTGATTCCCGCGAGCACGACGCCCGCGCTCCATGCCGCGCGTAGTGCTCGATCGAATCCATGCAGTCGCCAGATCGCGAGCAGGTTCGCCGTGCTGCCACCGCCGACATAAATGATGTCCTGCGCGAGGACGAACCGGCGGAGATCGGTCACGGTGCGTTCAAAAAACCGGAGTTGCGTGGCTTCCGCGCGCGAGGGCGGGAAAGCCTCGAAGAAGCGGCGCGCATAAGTGTCGCTATCGCCGCTCGCGGTGCCGACGAACGCGATTCGCGGCTTGCGGCCGCGGATACCGCGCGAGCGGCGCGCGAGGGCGAGCACGAAATCATCCAGCAGCGGATTGCCGGGTTCCATCGAGAACCCGCCTCCACCCATCGCGACGATGTGGCGCTCAGCCATCGCGGCACAATAGCGGGCGCGCGCGGGGCGCTACAGAATCGCGCCGGACTCCCGCATCGCGCCGATCTCGTCCCACGAGTACCCGAGCTCGAGCATCACTTCTTCGGCATGCTGCCCAAGCTCCGGCGGCATCCGCGCCTGCTTCTCAACCTCGCCATTGATCGAAACCGGAGTGCCGGAGACGAGCACACGCCCGGCAATCGGATGGTCAAGCTCCTGCAGGTAGCCGTTCTCGCGCGCCTGCTCGCTCTTCAAAATCGTGCGATAGTCCACGACCTCGGTCGCGAGAATATCGGCGTCGTGCAACGCGGCAAGCCATTGGGCGCTGCTCTTGTTCGGGAAGATCGCATCGAGCACCGCGGCGATCTTGTCGCCGTGAAAATTGCGCACCACGTTGTCGCCGTACTCCGCGTCCTTCTCCAGATGCTCGATTCCGAGAATTTTACAGAACGCGGGCCAGCGCTTGTCGTCAACGCCCGCGATACAGATGTGTCCGTCGCTGGTCGGAAACGCGCCCCACACGCCGTGCAGGAACTGATGCCCGCGGCCGGCGCGTTCGGGCTCCTGCTGCGTGATCGACGTGTAATTGAGCTCCATCCCCTGCATCGCGATCATCGTGCCGTAAATCGACGCATCGACCTTCTGTCCCTTGCCGGTCCGTTCGCGTGCAAACAGCGCGGCCAGCACACCGCCAGCGAGGCTGAGCGCGCCCGAGTGATCCGCGACAAATATCCCGGCTGCCAGCGGCGGGTCAGACGGCATCCCCGTCTTCGCCATCAATCCGCTTGCCGCTTGCGCCAGAGTGTCGCGGCTGGGGCGCGTGACCCACGGCCCCTTTGGCCCCCACGAACTGCCTTGCGCATAGATGATTTTCGGATTGATCTTGCGGAGCTGATCGAAGCCAAGCCCCAGCCGATCGAGCACGCCGGGACGATAGTTCGTCAGCAGAACGTCGTAAGTCTTCGCCATCCGCCGCACCAGCTCGATCGCCTGCGGATTTTTGAGATCGCACGAGATGCTGCGCTTGCCGCGATTCATCGCGATAAAATAATGCGAGACCTCGGCGTTGCGCACCTGGGGCCCGCCGATCAGCGAGGTCAGCATCCAGCGGCTCAGGTCGCCGGTTTCCTTGTTTTCGATCTTAACGACATCGGCGCCCATGTCCGCGAGGAACAGTCCCGCGAACGGGCCCTGAATCTCCTGGCCGATTTCGATCACCTTGATTCCATCCAGCGGCTTCGTCATCGCTTCTCCTAAACGGTCGTTCAGGTGGATACCCTTCCGATGGGATTATCGCGACGCCGCGAAAAGCTCAAGCGCCATTGCCGGCGGGGATTTGCGCGCGCGGCGGCTGCGGCTACACTTGCCCGCCATGGTAGCGAGCATCTACGAATTTCCCGACATCTTTCGCCGCGTGCACAAGGAGCAACCCCACGAAATCGGAGAGGAAGTGCGCTTCCTGCGCAAGGTGTGGAAGCGGCACGCGCGGCGGCCGGTCAGGCGCGTGCTCGATCTCGCGTGCGGCAACTCGCCGCACGGGCAAATCCTCGCGCGCGCGGGACTCGAAGTCGTGGGCATCGATCGCTCGGCTACGATGATCGCGGCGGGACGGCGCGAATCTCGCGAGTTGGACCATATCCACTTTTATCGCCGGCCGATTGAGCGCTTCAAAATCCCCGAGCGGCGGTTCGACCTCGCGATCTTCATGTCCGAGACATTTCCCGTTATGACGGCGAACGCCGCGATTCTGTCGCATCTAGAGTCGGTTGCGGCGACGCTCCGAAAAGGCGGCCTGTACGTGATCGACATCGATCGTCACGACGGCTTCCGCGTAACCGGCGCGCGCAAGCTATGGCGCGAACGCACGATCACCGCCGGTGGCGCAACGGTCCGCGTGCGCGCCCATAGCCGCCCGGCGCCCTGGTATTCGGGCATCCATTCGATCTTCGACCTCGAATGCGAGCTCGAATTTCCCGGCCGCTCCGTGACGACGCGCGACCTCGTGCCGGTGCGCTACACAATTCCGCCGACGCTGGACCTGCTCGCGCGCGCGTCGGGCAAATTCGAGATGATCGCGGCCTACGCGGACTTGTCGTTCACGATCCCGATGCAGAGTTGCGAGCGGCGCTGGTGGGGCGTCCTGCGGCGGACCTAGCGCAGGTCCGGATGGGCGGCGAGATCGAGTGCGGCGGCCTTCCATCCGTCCATGCATCGAAGAATCTGGATTGAGCCGAGTTCGACCGCGGGTTCCGCGCCGGTAAGCGTCTTGACGATCGTGCGAATCACGCCGCGATGCGCCACCACCAGCGCGCGAGTTGCGCCGCCTGGGTCCTCGGTCGGCCAGAGGGAGAGCATCAGCGCGACACCGCGCTCGACGCGCGCGACGAAAGCGGAACGGCTTTCTCCGCCGGGATATGTGTAGGCAGGCGAGACTGGGTCGGCGCGCCAGCGCGCGTACTCGTCGGGAAAGCGCGCGCTGATTTCCTCTCGCGTCAGGCCCTCGAAGTCGCCGAAGTGAACCTCGGCAAATTCCTCGAGCGTGATCGCCAGTGGCGCGGCGGCGATTATCCGCGCGCCCTCTGACGCTCGAATCAGCGGGCTGGTGAAGACGCGCTCAAAGGCGAGACCGCCGTGATGCGCGCCGATCGCATCGCGTGCGGCGCGCATCTGCGCGCGTCCAAGTTCCGAAAGCGGCACGTTATTGCGTCCGTGGTAGCGGATGCTCGATTCGCCCTCGGTTTCGCCGTGCCGGACGAGAATTAGCGTTTTCAATCGTCGAGCGGGTTCATCACCAGGCCGGTCAAGAGTTTGGGATGAAAGTAAGTCGATTTTTCCGGCATCGTGGCGCCCGCGTCGCTGACCCGCTCCACATCTTCGATTGACGGCGGGTTCATCAGGAACGCGCCGTCAGCGGCGCCGCTTGCGACCGCCTCGAGCGCGCCGGCAGCATCGATCGTGTACTCTATATTTCCGCCCTTGCGGATTTCGGCGGCCTTGAGCAAGAAAATCCGGTCGAAGATCATCGCGTGCAAAAGGGTGACATCGAGCTCGCGGACCGGGGGCGGCGTTTCCGCAATCGCATCCGACACGGCCGCCCGATCGCGAATCTGCAACAGGTATTGGGTGCGATGGCCCTTGAGCGCGACCGCGAGCGAGCCGCGCCCGGCGGCGGCGAGCCGCGCCCGCAAAATATCGCGATCGGCGATTTCCTCGACCGTGAAGATCTTGCGCGCTTGATCCACGAACGTCGAAATCGACTCGGGCCGTAGGCGATGGACGATGCGATGCGTCGGCAGAATCACCAGGCCGGGGTCGTCGCACGCCACCATCGTCATCATCGTGTAGTCATATCCGTGCGGCGCGGTGGAATTTTCTGCCGTCCGGCGCATGCGCTGATAGTTGAGCGCGGTGTCATAGCGATGATGTCCGTCGGCGATTAGCACGCGCGGCGTGGCGAGTGCGTGCTGAATCGTCGCGATCTCCGCGGGAGCGTCTATCACTCGCAGCTCGTTACGAATTGCCAGATCGTCGGTCAACTCGATAAGCGGCGCGCGAGCCGCGACCTCGGCGCGCAGGCGATCCACCTCAAGATGCCGCCCCGAGTAGAGTCCGAAGATCGAGCTGGTGTTGGTGCGGATCGCGGTCAGGAGTTTCAGCCGATCTTCCTTGGCGGCGGGAAAGGTTTTCTCATGCGGCAGAATCCGGCCCGCGCTGAATGGCTCGAGCTGAATGCGCGCGATCAGCCCGACGCGAGTCAGATTGCGGCCGCCGATCGTGAAGCGCTGCGTGTAATGAAAGATCGCCGGCCGTTCGAGGCGCTGGAGCACGCCGGCGCGGAGCCATTCGCGCAGCGTGGATTCGGCGGCGGCGTAGCGATCCGCATCGCGGCCAAGTTCGAGCCGCACGATATTGTAAGGACTGCGCTCGTACAGCTCGTTTTGCCGCGCGGCGCCAATCAGATCGTACGGCGGAGCAACGACTACCGCCGGTTCGCCCGCAACTGCGCGGTTGTACAGCAGCGCGCGAAACGGCTCGATACGCTCGCCGCTCATTCCAGCACCTCGCCCGAGAGCGCGGCGGCGAGTTGAAGCTCGCTAATCGCGCCGGCGCGGATCAGCCGCCAGGTATCGTCCTCGACCGCGACCACCGTGCTGGGCGCCGCGGCGGCCAGCGTACCGCCTTCAAGAAACACTTTAACTTTGTCGCCGAGCGTCCGGCGCGCCTCGTCCAGAGTCCGCGCCGGAGGTTCGCCCGCGCGATTCGCGCTGGTCGCCGTGACCGGATGCCCGAGGCCCTGCGCGAGCGCGCGCGCCATGGGATGCGATGATACACGCACCCCTATCCCTCCGCCGCTTCCGACGATTTCGGCAGGGAGGTCGGCACGGGCGGGCAGCACGAGGGTCAGCGCGCCGGGCCAGAACATGTCCGCCAGCCGCCGCGCGACAGGAGATACCTCGCGCGCAAGCGCAAACGCTGAAGCGGCATCGGCGGCGATAAGTGCAACAGTCTTTTCGGCGCCGCGCCCCTTGGCGGCGAACAGCCGCGCGACCGCGCCGGGCGAGAACGGATCGGCGCCGAGCCCGTAGAAGGTTTCGGTCGGATAAACAATCAATTCAGCGGCTCGCAACGCGGCGACGGCGTCATCGAGGCCGGCTGGCCGGGCAGGAGTGGCGGGTTTTATGGCAGACAAGAACTTAAAGCGCTCCTTTCGATATTTTATTTCACGATATTTATTTCAGGCTCGCAAGACCGCGATGCGCGATATCGCGGCGCAGATACTTGCCCTCGAATTCTATGAGGCCGGCGACCTGGTATGCCGCCGCGACCGCGGTCTTGAGAGTCGGCGCCATCGCGGTGACCGCCAGCACGCGGCCGCCGCCGGTTACGAGCTGGCCGTCTTTGAGCGCGGTGCCCGCGTGGAAAACCTTGACGCGGATTTTTTTCATCGCCCATTCGACCTTGAGTTCCGACGGCACTCCGCCTTCGACCTGGTCGACGCCGGTGATTGCAATTCCCTTGCGATACTCACCTGGATATCCGCCCGACGCGAGAATCACCGTGACTGCCGAGCGCGCGGAGAGCCTGACTTCGGCGTCGGCGATTCGGCCCTCGGCAGCGGCCAGCAGAGTCGCGGCGAGATCGCCGTCGAAGCGCATCATCAGCGATTCGGTTTCCGGATCGCCGAAACGCGCGTTGAATTCGATCACGCTGATCGCGTCCGCGCTGACCATCAGGCCGGCGAACAGCAGGCCGCTAAATGGCATCCCGCGCGAGGCCATCTCGTGCAGGACCGGCCGCACGACTTCGCGCATCACGCGGTCTTCCAGGCTTGCGTCGAACTGCGGCAGCGGCGAGTACGCGCCCATCCCGCCCGTGTTCGGGCCGCGGTCACCCTCGAAAATTGGTTTGTGATCCTGTAACAGGCCGAACGGCACCGCGTCTTCACCGTGGCACAGCGCGAAGAACGAGACTTCCTCGCCGGTGAGAAACTCCTCGATGACGATCCGCTTTCCCGCGGCGCCAAACTTCGACTCGGTCATCGCGGCGTCAATCGCGGTCAGCGCGCAATCGCGATCGGGGCAGATGGTGACGCCCTTGCCGAGCGCGAGTCCGTCGGCTTTGACGACGACCGGCCGGTCGAGCCCGCGAACGTATTCGCGCGCGGCGCCGGCGTCATCGAAGGAGCGATAGGCCGCGGTGCGCACGCCGGCCGCTTCCATCACCGATTTCGCGAACGACTTGCTGGTCTCGATCTGCGCGGCGGCGCGCGTCGGGCCGAAAATCTTGAGACCCGCGCGCTGGAACTCATCGACGATTCCGGCGCCTAGCGGCTCGTCGGGGCCGACGATTGTCAGATTGATTTTTTTCTCGCGAACGAAATCGATCAGCGCGCCAGTGTTGCCGGAAGCGATCGCGACCGGCTCGGCAAGCTGATTGATTCCGGGATTTCCCGGCGCGCAGAAAAGGCCCCACACCGACTGGCTCTGGTGGAGCCGCCAGCAGAGCGCGTGTTCACGCGCGCCGCTTCCGATGACGAGAACTTTCATCCCGCGCACCCCCTAATGGCGGAAATGACGCACACCCGTGAAAACCATCGCGAGCCCGTACTTGTCGGCGGCCGCGATGACTTCCGCGTCACGCAGCGAGCCGCCCGGTTGCGCGATCGCCGTCGCGCCAGCCTCCGCCGTGAGCGTAGGCCCGTCGGGCATCGGAAAGAGAGCTTCCGAAACCAGGACCGAGCCTTCGAGCGAGACCTTGAGGCGCGCGGCCTTTTCGCGCGCGGCATATACCGGATCGATGCGCGAGGTGGCGCCGCCACCGACCGCGAGCGTGCGATCTTCGGCGACAAAGGCGATCGCGTTGGACTTGATGTGCTTGCAGACCTTGATGCCGAATTCGAGCGCGCGCAATTCGGCCTCGGCCGGCGCCCGCCGCGTGACGACTTTGCCTTTGCGCGGATCTTCGATCGACAGGTCGGGCGTTTGCACCAGCAAGCCGCCGACGACTTTCTTGAGATCGAACTCGCCGCGCGGAACCGCGTCCGCATGAAAGCGCATCAGGCGGCGATTCTTTTTCTTCTTCAGAAACGCGAGCACCTCGGCGGGAAAGTCGGGCCCGATCAAAACCTCGGTGAAGAGTTCATCGACGGCGCGCGCAAATTCCATATCCCACGGACGGTTCGAGATGATTATCCCGCCGAATGGCGAATCCGGATCGGTCGCGAACGCCTTGTCCCACGCCGCTTTGAGCGACGATCCGATTCCGACGCCGCACGGGGTGTTGTGCTTGAGAATCGCGACGACGGCCTGCCGCTCGGCCTGAAACTCCAGCATCAGGTTGGCCGCCGAGCTGATGTCGAAAACGTTGTTGAAGGACAGCTCCTTACCGTGCAGTTGCTCCGCGATTTTCTGGAAGTTGCCGTACAGCGCCCCCTCCTGATGAGGATTCTCGCCGTAGCGAAGCTTCTGCTCGCGTTCGAGGGTCAGGCTGAAAGTTTCGCCGAGAGCGGACGGCTCGCCATCGCCTGCGTTTGCGCCGAGCCAGTTGGTAATCGCGGAGTCGTAGGCGGCGACGCGCGCGAAAGCCTTGCGCGCCAGACGCCACCTTGTCGCGAGGCTGAGCGCGCCCGCGTTTTTATCCATCTCGCCGGCGACTGCGGCGTAGTCCGCCGGATCGACGACGATCGCCACGTCGGGATAATTCTTCGCCGCCGCGCGCACCAGGGTCGGGCCGCCGATATCGATATTCTCGATCGCCTCGTCGCGCGTGACGCCGGGCTTCGCGACCGCCTGCTCGAACGGATAGAAGTTGTTGACCACCAGATCGATCGGCTCGATGCCGTGATCCTTCATTTGCTTCTGGTGACTTGGCTCGGAGCGCCGGGCGAGAATTCCGCCGTGGATTTTCGGATGCAGCGTCTTTACGCGCCCGTCGAGCATCTCGGGAAATCCGGTGAAGTCTTCGACCGCCTTGACCCGCACGCCTGCCGCCTCGAGCGCGGCCTTGGTGCCGCCGGTCGAAATTATCTCGACGCCGTGACGCGCCAGAGTGTGCGCGAAATCGGCCAACCCGCCTTTGTCGGAAACGCCAAGCAGCGCGCGCCGTATAATGATCTTGTCGGTATTCATTTCGTCTCAGCCCTTTCGACTTTGCCGGATCGAAAAACTCTCCTAGCCGCGGCAGATTCGCGGCACGCGTCTGCCGACGGTGCAGAGCATTTCATATGAAATCGTCTGCGCCAGCCGCGCGACATCGTTGACGCTGATTGACGCGCCGCCGTGTTCGGCTTCGCGGCTCTGGCCCCACAATATCACCTCGTCACCGACCGCGGCTCCGGGCACTTCGGTCAGATCAATTGTGGTCAAATCCATCGAGACCGCGCCGACGACAGGCGCGCGCGCGCCGCGCACCAGGACCTCGCCGCCATGCTGAAGCCCGCGCCGGTAGCCGTCGGCATAGCCCACCGGCAGCACGCCGATTATGCTCTCGCGCGGCGCGATAAATGTGTGTCCATAGCCGACGCCGCTTCCGGCGGGCACGCGCTTGGTCTGCATCAGGCGGGTCTTGAAGGTCATGACGGGGCGCAGCTCGACGCGCTCGCGCACGGCGGCTACGGGGGGCAGGCCGTAGATCGCGAGTCCCGGGCGGACCAGGTTGAAGTGCGAATCGTCGCGCAATACCAGCGCAGCGGAATTTGCGACGTGAGCGATCGGTGCGAAGCCCGCGGCGCGCAGCGTCTCGAGCGCCGCACGAAACACGCTCAGTTGGCGGTCGGTAATAGGACTCGCAGGATCGCCGGCGTTCGCGAGCAGGGTGCAAAGACCTTCGAGATGGAGCGACGGCGCCGCGCGCATCGCATCGATAAACGCGGGCAGGTTCGCGGGCAACACGCCGAGCCGGCTCGCGCCGGTGTCGATTTTCAAATGGATCGGAAACCGGCCGCGCGTGCCCGCTGATTTGGCAGCCGCCTCGAGCGGTGCGATCAGGGCGGAATCGAAGACGAAGGGTGTCAGCGAAAGCTCGACAATCTCGCGCGCCTGCTCGGCGAAAAAGCCGGCCTGCAGAAAAATTCGCGCGGCGATATCCGCGCGGCGCAGCTCGCGCGCCTCGTCGATCGTCGCGACTCCGAAATTGCGGCATCCTTCGGCGCCGAGCGTGCGCGCGACCGTCACCGCGCCATGCCCGTAGCCGTCCGCTTTGACCACCACCATCAATTCGCCATGCGTCGCGACCGCGCGCAGCGCATGATAGTTTGCGCGCAGGGCGGCGAGATCGATCTCCGCGACAGTGGGGCGGTGTTCCTCGGTCATCGCAATTGACTCGCCAATTTCATTTCAATGAAAAACGCCGGGCCGCAAAAATGGCCCGGACGCATCCTGCTTGATTCCATGCCCCCGGCGCT
This sequence comes from Binataceae bacterium (SeqCode), assembly GCA_050736695.1. Classification (GTDB taxonomy): domain Bacteria; phylum Desulfobacterota; class Binatia; order Binatales; family Binataceae; genus JBARDN01. The sequence continues at coordinate 41,445 of JBOHWH010000201.1, forward strand.
CGGCCCGCGGCCGGCTGATCGAGAGATTTTACGTCCGCTATGAAAGCGCAATCAGATAACCACGGCGCCGAACTGACAGTCAATGAAACTTGCGCCGGATACAAGCGCGCGCGAAACGCCGGTCGCGCCGCGCCGGGCCGATGGTTTTTATACGCGATGCGCGATGCTATAAGTAACTGAGGCTGGGGGCGCGCGTGGTACGCGCTGAGAGCTCTCGCAGGAGAGAACCCCTTGAACCTGATCCGGGTCATGCCGGCGTAGGGAAGCCGCAAAGACCGAACGTTCGCAGTTCGGCCGAAAGCCGCTTCCCCGGATGCCCGGGGGCGGCTTTCTTCGATGCCTGACGGATCAATTACAATTACGCTCAATGGCGAGCCGAGCAGTATCGAGGGCGACGCGCATCTGCCGGCGCTCATCGCGCGGCTCAAGATGCGCCCGCGGCGAATCGCGGTCGAGATCAATCGGCAGGTCGTGCCGAAGTCGGACTACGCGGCGACGATTCTGCGCGCGGGCGATGAGGTGGAAATAATCAACTTCGTCGGAGGCGGATGAACCGGTGCGAGCCTGCTCATCCGAACTCCGGCGTGCGAGGTGAACAACGTGGATACTCCCTTTGAACTCGGCGGCCGGAAATTCAGTTCGCGCCTGATCCTCGGAACCGGGAAGTACAAAGATTTCGACCAGACGCGCCGCGCGGTCGAGGAAAGCGGCGCCGAGATCGTCACGGTCTCGGTGCGCCGCGTCAATATCAGCGATCGCAAGTCGGAAAACCTGCTCGACTACCTCGATCCCAAGCGCTACCAGATCCTGCCCAACACCGCTGGATGCTACACCGCCGAGGAGGCGGTGCGCACGTGCAGGCTCGCGCGCGAGGTCGGAGTCGGCGACATGGTGAAGCTCGAGGTTATTGGCGATAAGCGGACGCTGTTCCCCGACGTGCCCGCCACAATCGAGGCGGCGAAAATTCTGGTTAAGGAAGGCTTCAGGGTCCTGCCCTACATCACCGACGATCCCGTCACCTGCCTGCGCCTGCAGGAAGTCGGATGCGCGGCGGTGATGCCGCTTGCGGCCCCGATCGGATCGGGCCTCGGCATCCGCAATCCCTACAACCTTGCGATCATTATCGAGCAGGCCAGAGTTCCGGTGATCGTCGATGCGGGCGTGGGCACGGCTTCCGATGCGGCGTATGCGATGGAGCTTGGCTGCGACGCGATTCTGATGAACACCGCGATCGCGGGCGCGAAGAATCCGCTCGCGATGGCGCGCGCGATGAAGCTCGCGGTCGAGGCGGGGCGTATCGCCTACTCGGCCGGGCGAATCGAGCGCAGGCTCTACGCGACCGCGTCGAGTCCGATCACCGGGATGATTCAGTGAACCCGTGCGCCGCGCCGGGTTTCGTTTCTATCTGATAACCGACCGCACCGCGATGCGCGGCGGCACGCTCGCGCTTGCGTGCGCGGACGCGCTGTCGGCGGCGCCGCCGGGAACGGTCGCGTTGCAGGTGCGTGAGAAGGACTTGCCCGCGCGCGATCTCTACCGGCTCGCGCTCGAGCTGCGCGAGGTCTGTACGAGATACGGCGCACCGATGATCGTGAACGACCGCGTGGACATCGCGCTCGCCGCGCGTGCCGACGGAGTGCATCTGCCATTCGACTCGATCGGAGTTGCGATGACGCGCCGGCTCATCGGCTCCGGCCTGCTGATTGGCTCCTCGACTCATTCGCCGCCCGACATCGCGTCTGCCGCGCGCGGGGGCGCGGACTTCGTGGTCTTCGGCCCGATCTTCGATCCGATCTCGAAGACCGCGCAGAGGCCGGCGTGGGGACTCGGCGGTTTGGCTGCCGCATGCCGCGCCGCCGCGATACCCGTCTATGCGCTGGGGGGGATCACGCCTGAGCGGGCGCGCGATCTGATGAGCAATGCCGATCCGAAGGCGCGTCCTGCCGGAGCCGCCGGAATCGGATCGATTCTCGCTGCCGCGTCTCCGGCCGAAGCGATGCGCGCGATGCTCGCGGCGCTCAATTCTTCTTCCACGGCTTCGTAACCGAGCGGATCGCGGTCATCAGATCGTTCGTGCGCGGCAGAATCCGGTAATACGGCGAGGTGTAGATCCAGCGGACGGTGCCGCCGCTGTCGATCACGAAGAATGCGGGAATCGCGTTGTCGGGCTGACCGTCGCGATGACGCTGCACGAGGCCGATCGGCGCGAGGATCGTTTCGTGCTCGTCGCTGAGCAGCGGGATGCCGGTCCGCAGATAGCCGGCGAGCATTTTCGATCGAGCCACAGGATCGGCGCTAATCGCGATCACATTTGCGCGCGCGCGGCCGAGCTCCGGCGCAAGCGCGGTCAATTCCGCCAGCTCGTGGCGCGCGAACGGACAGAAGTCCCCGCGGTACACGAACACCAGCGTCGCGCGATCGCCGGGCGGCGTGGGGGCCCGAACGATCGCGCCGGTTTGATCGGCGAGCGCGAACGCCGGAAAGTTGTCGCCGACCGCGAGCGCGAGATGGTAGGGCGGGTTGAGCGTTCCGCGCATGATGTAACTGACGAATCTTCCGCCGCCGACTCCGATCACGGCGCAGGCGAAGAACGCGAGCAAGCCGAAGCCGAGCTTCGCGTGGGGCGACCAGATTCCGAGCGAGACAAGGACCGCCGCCAGCGCCAGCAGCATCGCAAGCGCGAGCGCGCCAAACGCGGGCCACGGAATCCGTTCGTGAATCCCCATCGCGGGCGACGACCAGAAGTTAAGCAGCACGAATTCGTACAGTCCGAAACCGGCGGCCGTCAGCAAGATTGCCGCGATTGCGCGTAGCGGCTGAAACGGCGGCGTGATCCAGACGTATTCGTCTTTCGGAACGGGTTCGGGCATTGGCCCGGGCGACGCCGCATGCGAATCAGGATCGGCGGTGGATGCCGATTGGATCGTATCGCGGGGAGGTTTCGATTCGCCGCCGGAGGCCGCGCCGCCGTTCATCAGTTGAGGACCTTTTCCTTAAGTTGCGCGACGGTCAGGAGATCGATCCCGCTGTCTTTCCATTGCGCGCGGATGCGATCGGCATCGCTTCCAAGATCCGCGATCGCGTCGGTCACGATATGCAATTTGGGCCCCAGGCCCTGGATTCCGCCGACCGCGTGCGCGATGCAGATCTCGGTGAAGACGCCGTAGATCACGATGTCGGTGTACGGCTTCAACAGCATTCGCAGAATCGTGCTCGCGTGCGCGTTGCCGATAAATACATCGAACTCCTGCTTCTCGAAAATGACTTCGCCCTGGTGCGCCAGCGCGGCGTGAATTTCATCGCCCGAGAGCGGATGATTCGGGATGTAGAGCGGATCGAGCGGCGCGGTTTCATCGATTTTGCGCTGGCCCTCGGTGCCGTCCATGCAATGGTCGCCGTACTCTCCGCCGTTGCGCTTGAGCTCGCGGTCGCCGGGAAAGTGGCGATCGACCGAGCATACGACGCGAATCTCCTGAGAGCGCGCGAGCTGGGTCAATTCGGCGAGCGCGGGAATTATTTTTTCGGTGCCGGGAACGTAGAGCTTGCCGCCCGGCAAAACAAAATCGCGCTGCGTATCTACATCGTAAAAAATGGTCGTTTGAGCTTTCATTGTGGGTTCGCCGCACGCGCGCGATGCCGCGAGCGGACATATTCAGTGTATCGCACCGCGGGTGCGCGGGTCGAAGAGCTTGCCGCTCAAAAATGTTCGGGTTCGTGCCGGCGGCGGCTGTCGCGCTCGAGCTGCACCGTCATGTGATGGATGTTGAAATGGTCGCGCAGCATTTCCGACATCTTATGCAGCACCAGATCCTGATCGATATCGGCGCGCACCACGCAGTGCGCGGCCAGCGCGAACTGATGCGAAGTCAGGCACCATACGTGCAAATCGTGGACTTCCTCGGCGCCCTCGACCGCCAGCAGATCTTCGCGCAGGCGCTGGAGATCGATATGCCCCGGCACCGACTCCATCAGGATGTCCACGCCCTCGCGCACCAGGTCCCATGAGCTGTAGAGGACCAGCGCGCCGATCAGGATGCTGACGGCAGGGTCGGCCTGCGATGCGCCGGTGAAGTAAACCAGCGCACCCGCGATCAGCACGCCGAACGAGCCGATCAGATCCGAGATAACGTGAACGAAAACCGCACGCACCGCCATCCCGCGGCCGCGCTCGCTTTTGGTGGATGCGCCCGCGGTGATCCAGGCGGCGAGCGAGTTCACGCTTATCCCGATCACTGCGACCACCATCACGCCCAATCCATGCACCGGTTCCGGGGTGCGCAGGCGGCTCACCGCCTCGATCCAGATGAACGCGACCAGCAGCCACAGAAACAATCCATTGATCAGCGCACCCAGAATTTCCGCGCGCAGATAGCCGAAGGTCTTGCCCTTGGTCGCGGGACGCGCCGAGATCCACAGGGTCAGAAGGCTCAGGCAAATCGCCCCGATATCCGTCAGCATGTGGATCGCGTCGGAGAACAGCGCAAGGCTGTTGGTAAGCCATCCCGCGACAACCTCGACCACGAAATAGCCGGTTGCGAGCGCCAACACCAGTAACAGGCGGCGGCGATCGGCCGGCAAGCGCTCGCGATGACTCGCGAGACCGGCGGTATGTTTGGATGCTTTCACGATTGATGCGGCGGCGGCTTCGCCGTTGCGCTGATCGGGCGCCTATCCGCGATTGTACGATCGGGAACGCGTCTCAATCATACTGAATCAGCGAAAAGCTTTTCGCGGTATCAAGGCGGGAAACACCGCGCAGCCGTGCCAGCTCGATTATAAATGCGCAGCCGACCACGACGCCGCCAACCTTGCGCACCAGCTTGAGCGCGGCTTCGGCAGTGCCTCCGGTCGCCAGCAGATCATCGACGATCAACACGCGCGCGCCCGCCGCGATCGCGTCGCTATGCATCTGCAGCGACGCGCTGCCGTACTCGAGGTCATACGATTCATCGATAGTTTTAAACGGCAGCTTGCCCGGCTTGCGCGCAATCGCCAGCCCAACTCCAAGCCGGTAGGCGACGGGAGCGCCAATAATGAAGCCGCGCGATTCGATTCCGAGCACAGTATCAACCTGTCCCAGGTAGGGTTCGGCCAGCCCCTCAACCACCGCCGCGAACCCGCGCGGGTCGGCGATAAGCGGCGTGATATCGCGGAACAGAATTCCGGTCTTGGGAAAGTCGGGGATGTCGCGGATGAGTTTTTTGAATTCGTCTGAAATCATTTCCACTTCACTTGTCAGTTTGGCCTGCCCGATTGATCTGGCTCCGATACGCACCGGGCGAGCCAGATACCATACAAGGCGCAGAGCGGAAAATCCATTTAGTAACTATAATTTCCCTCTCCTTTCCGAAGAAGGCTGCCGGTTCTTTCGCTGCGTAGCCGGTGCGCTCACCGGGTGTCATTTCCACGTGCATGGCTGCCGCGCGAGGAGACCTGTCCTGAGAGTTTGTGAATATTTTAGACCGGCCGCGCCGCTTAGAGTTTGTGATTTTTTCGACTCTGCCGCCTTTTCCGTCATCCTGAGCGGCGGCCGATTCGGCCGGAGTCGAAGGATCCCGGGCGTTCGTGCATACAATCGCAATTCCTCCTCGGGTCTTCTCGTTACCTGCACATCGCCGCACTGCTCGCACCGGCGAAGGAATCGGAACGCCGAGAGGATGCAGGCCGCCCACAAACTCGCAGTACGCAATCGGGAGGGTCTGCATGGCCATCCGGGATCCTTCGACTACGGTCGCAGCGGCCTCGCTCAGGATGACGGACAGAGCCGCCGCGGCGGCCTTAGCTCAAGATGACGGGCTGACTTGCGCATGAATTGCTTATCGCTTAAGCAGCTCCTTGAGGCCTTCTTCGATCGACACGCGCGGAGTCCATCCGAGGAGCTTTTCGGCGAGCGACCTGTCCGCCAGAGTATCGCGCATGTCGCCTGGGCGGGCGGGGGTATGCACGATCGGGCCGCCGAAGATTTGCGCGATTCGGTTGATGCTTACGTTGTTGCCGTAACCGACGTTGATCGGCTGCCCGTCAGCGGTCTCGGCGTCCATCGCATCCATCGCGAGAATATTTGCCGCCACGATGTCGCGGACGTGGGTGAAGTCGCGGGTCTGTTCGCCGTCGCCGTGAATCTCCAGCGGACGGCCTTCGCGGCGCGCGCGCATAAACGCCGCGATCGCCAGCATGTAGGCGCCCTCTTCCGCCATCCGCGGTCCATACACCGCGAAGTAACGCAGCGTGATCGCCTGCACGCCGTACAATCGATGGAACATCCGCGCGTATTCCTCGCCGACGAATTTCTGCAGCGCGTACGGACTCCGCGGCATCGCCGCCATCGTCTCGACCAGCGGCAGCCGATCCTGATTTCCATAAACCGACGACGATCCCGAAAAGACGAAGCGCCGGATCCGCGCCTCGCGCACCGCCATCAGCACGTTCAGCGTGCCGAGCACATTGGCCATGTGCGTCTCAACCGGTTTCGCGATCGATAGCGGGATGCGCGGCAGCGCGGCGGTGTGGAACACGCAATCGACATCGTCCGAGAATGCCGGCGAGAGTCCTTCAGCGTCGCGGATGTCGGCTTCGAACAACTCGGCTGCTGGATTGATGCGGTCGCGGCTTCCAGTCGCAAAATTATCGACGACGCGGACGCGAAATCCGCAATCGACCAGCGCGTCCGTCAGATGCGATCCGACGAAACCGGCGCCTCCCGTCACTACCACCAGCCGCGATCGATTGCTTGCCGCCATTATCGAGCTCCGCCGCCGCGCGGGCCTCTTCTGTCATTCTCGCACGCGCGCGGGAATGACAGACTAAAAGCCCGCGCCGAGAGCAACGACAAACCTGATCCACTAAGCGCTCGCGAGTCAAATTGAATGGCGATCATGGCTGCGATAAGGTTGGAATTCACCCGGACTTAATCTACGGGACTCCAACAATGGCCACTGACGCAAACCGGATCAAGCTGCTGAAACAATTGCTCGCCGAGCGGATTCTTGTGCTCGACGGCGCATTCGGCACCTTCATCCTGGGGCACAATCTCTCGGCCGAGGATTACGGCGGCCACAGCCTCGAGGGCTGCAACGAAAACGTCGTTCGCACCCGGCCCGATCTGATCCGCGCGATGCACGCAGGGTTCCTCGAAGCCGGCGCCGATATCATCGAGACCGCAAGCTTCGGCTCGACCCGAATCGTGCTCGCCGAGTACGGGCTCGAAGCTGATGCCTACGAACTTAATCGCATCGCCGCGGCACTCGCGCGCGAGCAGGCTGATAAATTCGGCACGCCGGACAAGCCGCGCTTTGTGGCCGGCTCGATGGGCCCGACCACCAAAAGCCTGTCCGTCACCGGCGGCGTCACTTTCGACCAGTTGGCGGACGCCTACGAGGAGCAGGCACGCGGCCTGATCGACGGCGGCGCCGATATTCTGTTGCTCGAGACCGCGCAGGACACGCTCAACGTCAAGGCCGGGTTGATCGGAATCGACCGCGCGATCGAGAAATCCGGCGTCACGCCCGGGGTCGCGGTGTCAGGGACAATCGAGACGATGGGCACCCTGCTCGGCGGCCAGGATATCGAGGCATTTTACATCTCGCTCGCGCATCGCGATTTGCTCTGGATGGGGCTCAACTGCGCGACCGGTCCCGACTTCATGACCGATCATCTGCGCACGCTCTCGCAGGTCTCGCGCTTCAATGTCGCATGCGTTCCGAACGCGGGCCTGCCCGACGAGGACGGACATTATAACGAAACCGCGGAGATGCTGGCCGCAAAGGTCGGGCGTTTCGCGCACAGCGGATGGGTGAACGTGGTCGGTGGATGCTGCGGGACCACGCAGGAGCATATTCGGCTGCTCGCGCAGGCGGTCGCAGGATTGAACCCGCGCGCGATTGCGGCGGTCAGGCGCACGGCGGTATCTGGAATCGAGGCGCTGATAATCGATCAGGATACGCGCCCGGTTATCATCGGCGAGCGGACCAACGTGCTCGGCAGCCGCAAATTCAAGCGGCTAATCGCGGACGACAAATTCGAAGAAGCCGCCGAGATCGGGCGCGCGCAGGTGCGGCGCGGGGCGCATATCGTGGACGTCAACCTGCAGGATCCGGATCGCGAGGAAATTCCCGACGTCGTCCGCTTTCTTGAAATCGAAACCAAAAAAGTCAAAGTCCCGCTGATGATCGACTCGACCGATTGGCACGTGGTCGAAGAGGCGCTCAAGCGCACGCCGGGCAAGTCGCTGATCAACTCGATCAATCTCGAAGATGGCGAACAATCCGAGCGCTTTCAGGCCGTCATCCGGCTGGCAAAAACCTATGGCGCCGCGATCGTCGTCGGCACTATCGACGAAGACAAGCAGCAGGCGCAGGCGATCACGCGCGAGCGCAAACTCGCTATCGCAGAGCGCTCCTACAAGCTGCTCACCGAAAAATACGGCATCGAGCCCGAAGACATCATCTTCGATCCGCTGACCTTCCCGATCGGAACCGGCGACACAAACTATATCCGCGCGGGAGTCGAGCTGATCGAAGGCATCAAGCTGATCAAGGCGGCGCTGCCGCGCACCAAGACCGTGCTCGGCGTCTCGAACGTGTCGTTCGGGCTTCCTCCGGCGGGGCGCGAAGTCTTAAACGCCGTGATGCTCCATCATTGCATCGAGGCGGGGCTGGACCTTGCGATGGTCAACACGGAGAAGCTGCCGCGCTATCCTTCGATTCCTGAAGACGAGAAAAAGCTTGCCGACGATCTGATCTGGTGGCGCGGCGACGATCCGATCGCCGCGTACGCCGCGCATTTCCGCGAGCGCAAGAGCGGAGTCGAAAAAGAGAATCGCAAAGACCTTCCGCTGATCGAGCGGCTGCCGCGCTACATCCTCGAAGGCTCGAAAGAAGGGCTGACCGAAGATCTCGACGAGGTGCTGGCGACGATGGGGCCGCTGGAAATCATCAACGGCCCGTTGATGAAGGGGATGGACGAAGTCGGGCGGCTGTTCAACGCCAACCAGATGATTGTCGCCGAAGTTCTGCAATCGGCCGAGGCGATGAAGGCCGCGGTCGCGCATCTCGAGCCGCACATGGAGAAAGCCGAGAGCTCCACTCGCGGCAAAATTATCCTCGCGACGGTGAAGGGCGACGTTCACGACATCGGCAAAAATCTGGTCGAGATAATTCTCTCGAACAACGGCTACCGCGTCATCAATCTCGGCATCAAGGTGCCGCCTGAAGATCTGATCAAGGCCTTCCGCAAGCATCAGCCCGACGCGATCGGACTGTCGGGGTTGCTGGTCAAGTCGGCGCAGATGATGGTCGTCACGGCGCAGGACTTTAAGACCGCGGGAATCGATTGCCCGCTCCTGGTAGGAGGCGCGGCGCTCTCGAACCGCTTCACGCGGATTAAGATCGCGCCCGAATATCCGGGCGTGGTCGCGTACGCGAACGACGCGATGACGGGGCTCGCGCTTGCCAATGAGATCATGGATCGTGAGCGGCGTGAGACGCTGCGGCTCCGGCTCGAAGCAGAGTCCGCGAAGCTGCGCGCGGCTGCGCCCAAAGCCGCGAACGGAGCGGCGCTGAGCGCGAACGCGAAATCGTCAGTATCGCGCGATATCGAAATTCCGTTGCCGCCCGACCTGAAAACTCATGTGTTGCGAAGGTACAACCTGGCGGAGATTTTCCCGTACATCAATCCCGCCATGCTTTACACCAAGCATCTCGGCTTGCGCGACGCCGAACACGCGCTTGCAGAGGGGAACCCCAAGGCGCTGAAGCTCAAAGCCGCGATTGAGGAAGTTCAGGATCGGATCCTCGAGCGCGAGGACATCAGCGCCAACGCGATTTTCCGTTTTTTCCGTGCACAGTCCGACGGCGGCCGCACCGTCAGCTTCCTGGCGCCGGACGGCCAAAGCGAACTGGGCCATTTCCGGTTCGGCCGCCAGAGCGCGGCGCCATACTTGTCGCTGGCCGATTATGTGGCCGATGCCAAAAGCGGCCGGCCCGATTACGTATGCTTGTTCATCGCGACGATCGGCAAAGGCGTGCGCGCGCTGGCTGACGACTGGAAAGACCGCGGCGACTACCTGCGCTCGCATATCCTGCAAATCCTGGCGCTCGAAAGCGCTGAATCGTTCGCCGAGCTGCTGCATCAAAAGATTCGCGCGATGTGGGGATTTGGAGATCCGCCGGGATTGGCGATGAAGGATCTCTTTCATACGCACTATCACGGCAAGCGCTATTCGTTTGGCTATCCGGCGTGCCCGCGGCTCGAAGACCAGGCGCAGCTTTTCACCCTGCTGGAGGCCGATCGCTACGATATTGGGGTGCGGCTGACCGAAGAATTCATGATGGATCCCGAGAGCTCGGTGAGCTCGATCGTTTTCCATCATCCAGAGTGCAAGTATTTCAATCTGTCTTCCGACGACGCTGCGCGCCTGGAAGCAGAACTCACACCCGCCCCCGCCTGAATTTCCGGGAAATGAAACGCGGGCGGAGTTTTCCGTGCGCGCGACCGTCGTTAGAGTGTGCGAATGCCACGAGCGGGATTCCCCTCGGCTCCGCTCAGGGATTGTGATTTTTTTGAGCTCACCGCCCTTTCCGTCATCCTTTGAGCGGAGGCCGCCGCGGCCGGAGTCGAAGGATCCCGGACGGCCATGCACGCCAACACGGTTGCTATTCCGAGCTGAGGACGACCAACATCCTCTCGCCGTTTTCAAATTCCCCCTCGACACTGCAAGCAGTGTGGCGATGATCATGCGCCGGAAGGACTCGACGAGGAATCACAACGCCGTACGCGAACGCCCGGGATCCTTCGACTCCGGCCGCGGCGGCCTCCGCTCAGGATGACGCAAGGGAACGCCGCGGCAGGCCCGAAAAAATTCACAAACTCTGAGCGAAGCCGAAAGAAATCTCGCCAGCGGCATGAGCAGACCCAGGCAATGGGTTACCCACAGCTCCCCATACGGCTGCGGGTATCGTTATTCGCATCCGATCTTTCAAAAACGAAAGCGCGCGGGCGATTATCCGTACGCGCGCTTTATGATCGGCTCTTGTTGCGAGATTATTTTGCCGGGGCGATGCCGCGCGCGGCTCCGTTGATCGAGCTGCCGCCCAGCGAACGCAGTTCGACCGGCGCGGACTTTGTCCGCACTTCGCTGTGCGCCTCGTAACTCTCGCATCGGATCATCACTTCGCGATCGCGCGGGCCGTCGAGCTCGACCATAAACACGCGCTGCCAGGTTCCAAGCGCAAGGCGCCCGTCTATCACCGGGATATGCTCACTGGTGGATAGCAGCAGATGCATCAGATGCGAGTGCGCGTTGGGTCGCTCGTCGGGCGCGATCGGAGGTTTGCGGCGTGCCATGTCGTTGTGATTGTAGCCAGGGCCGGCCGGGCACAGCCGCGCGAGCATCGCCTTGAAATCTTCGATCAGCAGCTCTTCGGCCTCGTTGATTTTAATCGCGGCCGTGGTGTGCCGGGAGAAAACCGTAACCTGTCCGCTATCGCATCCATGCTCGGACAGATGCGTGTTGATGATGTCCGTCAGATCGATGAATTGAATTGGTTCAGCGGTACGAATTTGCACGATCGCATCGGAGAGCGAAACCGAATGGCGGCTTTTTAATCCGCGAGGTTTGGTGACAATTTGTGCATGCGGCCGGCTTTGACCCATGACGGCTCCTCAGGAAACTCAACGCACGATACTCTGATCAATTGATCGTATACGCGCGAAGCCGGCGTGGGCAATCCAATTTCTCAAATTTGACCGACTAACCGCCGTGCGGTCAGTCGGTCAAGTGCGATCGGCAGGCGCGCGCCGAATGAAGCAATGTAATGCGACGCGCGCCACCGCGTGGCACGGCTAGCCACGACTGGCGCCGGACGATAGTGTTTTGGAGAGCTTAGGCTTCGGGCAGCTACGCCTGTGACGACTTGAGTTCGCGCCGCGCAAGTTCCAGATCCGCATCCACCATCATCGCCGTCAACTGCGCAAAGGTCACGCGCGGAGCCCAGCCGAGCACGCGGCGCGATTTGCTGGCGTCGCCAATCAAGATGTCAACTTCCGAGGGGCGGAAGAAACGCGATTCGATCTCGACGTGCTTTTTCCAATCGAGGCTCAAGCGCTCGAAGGCGAGCTCGAGAAATTCCCGCACCGGATGAGTCTCGCCGGTTGCTATCACGTAGTCATCGGGAAGCTCCTGCTGGAGCATCATCCACATCGCTTCGACGTAATCGCCGGCAAAACCCCAGTCGCGCTTCGCTTCAAGGTTTCCGAGCGCGAGCTTGTCCTGCATGCCGAGTTTGATCCGTCCGGCGCTGCGCGTGATTTTGCGGGTCACAAAATTTTCGCCCCGGCGCGGCGACTCGTGATTGAACAAAATCCCGTTGCACGCGAATAGTCCGTACGCCTCGCGATAATTAACCGTCTGCTCGTGCGCGTACACTTTTGCGCAGGCGTAAGGACTGCGCGGATGAAACGGTGTCGTCTCAGTCTGCGGAATCTCCGCTACCTTGCCGAACATCTCCGACGACCCCGCCTGGTAAAACCGCGCCGAGCGCCCGTGGCGCTGGTTATGATCGCGCAACGCCTCGAGCAGGCGCAGCGTGCCCACGCCTACTACATCGGCGGTGTACTCGGGCTGATCGAACGAGATCCGCACGTGCGATTGCGCGGCGAGATTGTAAACCTCGTCGGGACGGACCTGCTCGATAATGCGCCGGAGGCCGGTTCCATCGCCCAGATCGCCGTAGTGCAGTTGCAAGCCGCCGGAGCCGGGCATGAAGCCCTTGCGCAGATGATCGATACGGCCGGTTGCAAAGCTCGAGGTGCGCCGCACCACCCCATGCACCTCGTAGCCCTTGGTCAGCAGCAGCTCTGCCAGGTAGGAACCGTCCTGGCCGGTTACGCCTGTGATCAGTGCGACTTTCACCATGCTGGCTCCATCACCACAAACCCGCCCGGCGCAAAAAACGGCGGCGGCGAGAGTGCGTCAGTCACCGCGCACCAGCCGATGCGAATCGCTGTCGAAGTGCTGGGTAGAAAATTCGTAGAGTTCGGCGTCCTCGAGCGCTTCCATCTGATGCACCAGGCCGATCGGCACGTCCATGCACTCGCCGGCTTCGAGAACAAATTCTTCGAGCGTTTCCGCCTCGGGAGATTCCTTGACCCGGATTTTGAGCCGGCCCGCGCGCAGGTAAAACGATTCGGTTTTGATCTTGTGAAAGTGGAGCGAGCAGCGCTTGCCCTTTTTTATTTCAAGGATCTTGCCGCAATATTTGTCGTTGTTGGCGATCCAGACCTCGCGGCCCCAGCCTTTCGGCTCGATATGCACCGGTTTGCGCGCTCGATTCATGGCAGACCAGTCCCCCAACCAGCGTTACTTACGACCGCAGGATTATGACACGCGCCGCGGAATGATTCATCATCGCCCGATTCGCTGCGCGGGAAGAACTTTTGGAGCGCGGAAGTCGCCAGCGCGCAGCATGCGACGATTGCCGCGTGCCGAGCAACTCTCGGATGTCGGCCCCAGAATTTTTGCCAGGTTCCAACCGATCGAATGGCTTGGAACGCACTGGCTGTATGTACACCTCGCCAATTTTTGCTTTTGAGTCGCAGTTTTACTATCGGAGCGTAAGCGCAAATATTCTTTAACCTTGCGAAATTGGTTAATCTGAGCGCGTCCCGAAGAACAGCAAACCCGAGAGGTTCACCGGCTGGATGCGTGTTAAGTGGCCATCGAGGTTGTGCCTGTTCATCGCGGTCGTAGCGATCGTGTATTGGCTAGGCACCTCGCTGTTCTCCGCCGCGCGAATGGAGCCTTTGTTCTATCCCCTGTTCAGGTCGGTGTTCCATGCCGACACAGACGGCCAATTGTTCCAATATCTGTCATTCGTGAGATGGTCGGCCCACTATGCGGAATATTTCATCCTGTTCCTGGCTTTGGTCTGGTTGGTAGGGCTGCGCCCGTTAACGGCTTTGACTGTGTGCCTGCTGCTAGCCGTAGCCGACGAGGGGCATCAGTATTTCCTGCCCGACCGGACTTTCAGTCTGCACGATATCAAGCTTGACGCGGCGGGCGCGATCACGGCCTTTATCCTCATTTTTCTGGGTCGCCGAGGAATTCGCCGCCGTCCGCAGATCGATCCCCAATCGCCGCGCCACCTCCCGTCGCCATAGTGGTGAAACCGGCCACCGTGGTCCAATGTCACCGGCAAGGCTTTCGACTTTACTGGCACTGGCGATCGAAGTCCGGGCGGCCCTCAGTCGATCGCGAGGTTCACGATCTGATCCGACAGATGAACGGCGCGAACCCGCTCTGGGGTGCCCTACGCTCACATGGCAAAGCGCTTATCTCGGGCGAGCCATCAGTTCGATATGGCGTGAACCCTCCGGGCTGGATTCGGCGAGATGCCAAATTGCTCGATCGATTCCTGACCCGTACGCTCTTTTCAAGGCGATCTGCGCCCTTGTGGCCGCCGGTGCAAAACCGATCCGGGTCGCCGATTGAAAACTGACCCACCTGGCGTGGGGTACTCCGAAGTAGCGGAGGGCCTCATGCTGGTGGCGGAGGAAGCGGTGGAGATCCGGGTCTTGAGACGGCAGGGCAAAAGCATTCGCGAGATCACGCGGCTGCTCGAGGAATCGCGCAACACGGTGCGGCGCTATCTGCGGAGCGAGGGACTGCCGCACTGCGCGCGTGAAGCGCGGCCCGGCAAGCTCGAACCCTACAAGCATTACCTCGCCGAGCGGGTGAAGGCGGCCGCGCCGGAATGGATTCCGGCGACGGTGCTGCTGCGCGAGCTGCGAGCGCGCTGCTATGCGGGCGGCATCAGCATCCTGAAGGAGCACCTTGCGACGCTGAAGCCAGTGGCGGCGCCAGAACCGCTGATAAGGTTCGAGACCGAACCGGGCCGCCAGCTGCAGGTCGACTTCGCGATGAGCGGCTCGAGACGCTGCTCGGCTGCCACGAGCGGGCCTTTTACTATTTCTGCGGCGTCCCGCGCGAAGTCTTGTACGACAACATGCGCACGGTGGTGACCGATCGCGATCGCTACGGGCCGGGACTGCATCGCTACAACCACACCTTCCTCGATTTCGCGCATCATCACGGCTTCGTGGCCCGCGGCTGTGCCGGCCGTATCGGGCGAAGACCAAAGGCAAGGTCGAACGCTTCATTCGCTATCTGCCGGCGAGCTTCCACCTGCCGCTGGCGAGCCAGCTCAGTCCTGAAGGGCTCAAGGCCGATCGTGACAAGGCGAACGTGCGGGTCGGCAGCTGGCTGCGCGAGGTCGCCAACGCGCGTGTCCACGCGACCACCGGCGAAGTTCCTTTAGTTCGACTTGAGCACGAGCGTGAGCGCCTGCAACCGATACCACCGCCGTGGCCCGGCGCGATCCAACCCGCCCGCGCGAAGCAGCCGGCGCGCTGCCGCGCGGCTACCAGCATTCGCTGCGAGTGTACGAAGAGCTGATCGCTATGGCGGAGGTGCGATGAGTCTCCAGCATCAGCGGGTGGTCGAGCTCTGCGACGAGCTGCGGCTTGGTGGAGTCGCCGAGCGCCAGTCGCGCCGCGCGCGCGGGCGCGCGAGATGTTCGCGCGGGTGGCCGGCTTCCCGGCGATCAAGACGCTCGATCAGTACGACTTCAATTTCGCCACCGGCGCCCCGCGCAAACAGATCCTGGAACTGGCGAGCCTCGCCTTCATCGAGCGGGCCGAGAACGTGGTGTTCCTCGGACCCTCAGGCGTGGGCAAGACTCACCTCGCGATCGCGCTCGGCTATCTCGCCACCCAGCGGGATTACAAAACCCACTTCTTCAGCGCCGCCGACCTGGTGCTGATGCTGGAAGCCGCGCAGCGCCAGGGCCGCTATCGCGAGGTTATGCACCGCGCGGTCAACGCCTACAAGCTGTTGATCATCGACGAGATCGGCTATCTGCCGATGAGCCGCGAGCAAGCCAACTTCTTCTTCCAGGTCGTCGCACGACGCTACGAGCGCGGCTCGCTGATCCTCACTTCGAATCTTACCTTCGGTAGTTGGGACAGCGCCTTCGCCGGCGACGGCGTGCTGACGGTGGCGATGCTCGATCGTCTACTCCACCACTCGATCATCGTCAGCATCAACGGCGAGAGCTTCAGACTCAAGGACAAACACAAAGCCGGTCTGCTCGCTGCTTCAACTAAGACCGCGAAGCATTAGACTCAAAACAGAACTGACCCATTGCGTTTGCCAGCCACCGGGCGTTGATGCGAGTCTGATGCAGCATTTAAAATGGAAATTACCGTTTAGATGCGCGGGGGGAATGCCGGCCATGCCTTCGGTCTCCGATGCAGAGAAAACGCTTTATTTGCGCTTGGGGGGATATGACGTGATCGCGGCGATTGTGGACGAATTTTCGCAAACGTTTGCGGCGGATCCGCGGATGGTGCGTTTCGTCTCCGGAATGAATCTAGAAAGGCGTAAGCGCAATCGGCAACTCACAGTGGACTATCTCAGCGCGACAACAGGCGGGTCCGCGCTTTACCTCGGGCAGGACATGAAAACCGCGCACGCCGGCCTCGAGATCACCGCCGGTGAGTGGCAGATCGCGATGGATCACATCGAGCGCGCGCTGGCCAAATTGAACGTGCCGAGTCGTGAGAGCAAGGAACTGATGGCCGCGTTCGGCGCACCCAGAGATGAGATTGTCGTTCGCTGACCGCAGACCGGGCGATCTTGGGCGTCATCGGCGAGCCACATCCCGGCGACGACTAGTGAAGTAAAACTGACTCATCACGCTGCGGTCTTAGTCAGGGGAAGTGCGAGGGGGCCGACCCTGGGGCCGTCCCCCTCGCTGCTCCGTTTAGTCATGCGCAACCAGTTGCTAAGAGACGCGGATTGGGCCGGGATGGCGCATTCAGTCGAAATCCGCGTTCCGCTGATCGACGTTCAATTGCTGCGCGATCTGGCGCCGATGCTCAACTCGCGTGGCGCGCCCGGCAAGCTGGACTTCGCGCTCACCGCGACTGCCCCGCTTCCCGAGGCGATTCTGAGCCGGAACAAGACCGGATTCGTCGTCCCGATTCGCCAGTGGATGGCCGCGGCGGCGGGTGCGCCGGGCGCGAATCGCGGTCTGCGCGGATGGGCGCGCATGGTGTACTCGACCTATAACTCGACGCTGCCATCGCAATCCGCCCGTGCGGCCTGCGCCGGGTTACCGCACTATCTCACCCTCGCTTTTCCCGCTCTGGCGGGCCGCGATGCCGCAGAGCTGACCGCGAAGCGCGCGCTCATATTGCCAGGCTGATTGCGCGCGGGTATAACGCTCAAAGCCTCACCTTACACAAATGAACCCACGCCTGCGTCACTCGAAGACCTATTCATTGCGTCGGCGCCATGGCCCGTGATCGTCGCGCCGCTGATCGCGCCCGGCGTGACCGGGCTTGGCGTTCGACACGCGCGGCTGATAGGGGCCGCCCAGATCGCGAAGCTGGTTGGTGCGGGAACGTTTTGGTGACGGCGAATCGCCGGCTGGTTCATGCTTTGGCCTTACGAGTACAGTTATGATGAATTCCAGTCCCGCCCGGGCGAGCGCATTTTTGCTCTCCGATGTCTTTTGCGTGCTGGGCGCCATCCTGTGCAGCATGGCCGGATTTTCGCATATAACCAAATACTTTCATGGAACCCAACTGATTTTGTTCGCCGCCGGAATAGCAATTGTCGTCACGGTGGCGATGCTGTGGCTGCGATGGATGCACCTGAAACCCAGAAAACCGCTCACCGTTCAATGGCTGGCACTTCCGTGGGCCCTGTTCGCGTTGCTGTTTGTGCTGCTGTTTCCGCTGGCCCACCAGCACACGCTCGGCGGGGGTTCCGACCGGGACGACGCCCTCCGTGTTTCAGCGTCCGCCCTGGTGCATTGGCATTATCTCTATAGCGCAAAGACGTTCCTGGGCAATCAAGTGACTCCACTGCCGGGGGCCATTCTGATGGCCACTCCATTTTATCTGCTGGGGAATGTCTCATTGCAAAATATTTTCTGGCTTGCGCTGTTTTCAGGATTTGCCAGTTGGTTCTTCCGCGGCTCTTCGACGGCAATGATCTATCTATTGGTTCTGCTCGGCACATCAGCGGCTAACCTGGATGATTTTGTTGTGGGTGGTGACTACTTGGTGAATGCAATGTATGTCTGCATAGCCGTTGCTCTGGTTATCGCCGCACATAAAGAGAACGTCGCGTTGTGGCCGCAGGTAGCGTCGGAGGTTTTTCTCGGACTTGCGGTCGATTCGCGTCCCATCTACATCGTCGTATTTCCTGTGTTGCTCGCTTACTTATGCCAGCGTCAGCGGCGAAGCGCGGCAGTCCGCGCGCTATTGGTTGCGGGCTCCGTTGCCGCGTTGCTGTCTGTCCCGTTTTATTTGTATGATCCGGCGCACTTTGGTCCATTGCATATCCGACACAAGCTCGACTTCATTCCGGCGCAATACCACGCGGCATTGGTGCTGCCGGCGCTTGGACTGCTGGCGTGCGGTGCCGGATTTTTAATCAGGCTTTCCAGGCAGGGAGTTTATTTGCTGATTGGCGTTTCTCTGTTTTGTGTGCTGGCCTTGCCCGGACTCCTGGCGTGGTTCTTTCACCCCTTCACGCTCCTGGCCTTGTACCAGATGTCGCTGGTGGCTTCGCCGGCGCTGTTTTTTTCGCTTTGGATTTTCTCGAAATATGAAGACACCGGTTATGCGCTGCGTCTGAGACGCGAGCGATCGACGCTGAGCATCGGTGCGCTTTCGTGAAGTTCGGCTTCCGCGGCCGATTACGATGAGGGCAGCGATGCACGCTTAAGATCTTCAGCATCCAGTGGAACCGGCGGAGATTTCCGCTCCGATGCCCTGCCCTGGCCCGCGCGCTTGCCGGACACGCGGGTTTTCCCGATCACACGCGGAGTCCGTTCAACCGCCGGACCAACTCTTTTTATGAGGCAGTCGAACTTAAGCACGGCCCTGACGGATGCGGCTGCGCGGCGGATGGCCGGTCGCCCTGCGACCAGCTTCGGGAAAGCCGCCGTCAGCTCTGCTCATCTGGCGATGGCTTGTCGCGGCGCGATTTTGACAACTCCGAACTAGCCTCTTTCAGCTCTTCCTTGGTCTTCGTGTATTTGCGGCGCACGGAGTTTAATTCATTCGTCAGCTCGAGAATCCGGAGCATTCGTTGCTCTCCGGTCAGATCTCCCAGCCATGAAACCCGCTCGGCATGCGCGTCGTGGGCGAAGACCATCCAGTAGTGATCGTAGCCATTCTTCCAAATCAATGGGTATGCGTGCAGCCCCTGTTGCCGCGCTCTTTCAACCACGAACTTCAGAGGGTAGGAAGCGAACCGCGGATATATCCAGTCATCGCCGCTGTAGGTATCGCGCCCGTTGGAGAAGAAACTCGCCACGAACAGACCCTCCGGCTTCAAGGCAAGCTTCGCCTGCGAAAGGCAGCGGTCAAGCTGGGTCTGCGACACATGGGTCAGCACGGATTGCGCCAGCATGAAATCGAAGAGAGCGTTGAATGAAGTCAACGAGAAGTCGTCGGCATAGCGAAAGCTCGGCCGCTTCAGGCGCCGCAATTCTTCGCCGACTTCGAAATGAAGACCGTCCTCGACCAGCCATGCTTGCGGCTCGATCCCGTAGTAGCCGCCGGGAAGCAAATACGGAATGAACAGCCGGCCTGCGCACAGCGAGCCGCAGCCGATGTCCAGCAGGGTGTGATGCTCCCGCAGGCCCAGCGCGGCCATCAGTGTGAACTGCGTCGCCGCACTCACATCGTACGCCTTGGGACTGCCGACGTAGGCGCGATAGTGACGCGCCCCGGGCTCAAGTTTGCGTACTTCCTCGATGGTCGCAGCGCCATGATCCTTGTTCTCGGGTGCGTTCTCTATCTTCCGCACGTGAACTTCGCGTGGTGGTTCGTTGCCTGAGCTTTCCGATGCCATCCGTGATTACCTTCTCTGGGATACACGAACGTGGGAACTACTATTCGAGATCCTTCGATCAGTTCTTGATCCAAAACCGACCGGTGTAGTCGATGTGATTCAAGAAGACCGGCCTATCTAAACCGCCGATGAACTCATCAATCGCCTTCCGACAACCCGCGAAGTGGCCGTAATCGTCAGTGATCACAATCCCGAATGGCGAGACCTTTCCGTACAGGCACGTCAAACAAAGCTTTGTCGAATAATACCAATCTCCATCAAGGCGCAAGAGTCCGATCGGGCCCATCAAGACGCCGCCTTTCGGAAGGGTATCCTGGAACCAACCCACATGAAATTTGATGAGTTCGCTTGGGTACCCGATCTTATGGATCAATAATTCTCTACTTTCCTCGGCTGCCGCCACGCAATTGCCGATGGGTACACATGCACCATCCGCTTTGCCGTTTGCCAATTCAATCGCATCGATGCCGTCAACTTTGCGATCCGGCTGGGGAAGCCCCTGAAAGCTGTCAAACAGGTGAATTTCGCGAAATGGCTTCTTGTGGCTGTGTAAATGGGCAAGCGCCATGAGCCCGACGCAGCCACCTTTCCAGACTCCACATTCCACGAGCGAACCCGAAATCTCGTACCGATCAAGATATCGAACCTGTTGCCAAAGCGTAGCCAGGCGCTCAAAGGAAACCATCGTGTTGTTGAGAACGATCCGTGCAGCCTCCTTGACAATCGCTTCCTCTTCAAAACCAAAAGTCGCCTGCAAGTAGTCAGAGCGCAAGGGAATCATCCCCGCCGGGCGCCAATTGCGCCGCCCCAGAAAGGGGATGAAATAGTTCCTCCAAATCATCGCCTTCAACGAACTAAGCGCTTTCATTCGAGCGACCATACGCAGGTTACATCCGTATCATCAGAGTTGCTTCGCCCGCGCAGGTTAACCAGACAAAAGAGAATAATGTGCCACAACCTGACTCAGTGCAGTGATTAAGACCGCTCGCGAGTCCTCGACCACAATCCGCGAAGGCGCGATGGAGGATTCCCGTAAAGTGTTAGCCTCCGAGTCAATCGCTGATCACCTCGGATCAGACCTAGCTCGACTGTTTCGCCAGGCTTGTGCCGAAGATGAATGTAACCCAGCACGGTTCGCGCTACAGGGCACTCTTCGACCTTGTTCACCGAATAGATTACGTCACCCTCTCTGATAGGAGTTCCCATAAGTCGCGAGATCCCGCATGGCTTAAAGATCCGCGATGCGAAACCGTTCGGATTCAGTCTGAGACACAACTTTTCTGACAGCGACAGGGGAACAAACGATGCTGGAGCAAAAACGGGCGGGTTCCCTCCCAACAACGTCTGTTCCCATCGATCCTGGTCGAGAGCTCCGGGGTCCCACTCTGCTGCCGCAAGAAGTCCATCCAGGGTGGGGTTACGCAGCACGTCTAAAATCAAGTGCGTACGTACGCTATCGCCATTCACAGCCGCATGTAAGGCCTGATTGTCGAAGGTCCATGCTTCTCCAACGCGAAGGTGTTTCGCGCGACGTTCGGAGAGCAGAAATGCCCCCTCGTTGGTTGTTATGGGAATGTGAATGCGAAACGGATCTTTCCACTCCGGAGCCTTATCAATATGCGGACGGGCGACACCCATCGGTTTCATGCGGAACAAAAAGGCATAAGTTGCTCTGCCGAACGGGCCTGTGTCATCCAATAGCCAGGAAATGTACGGCAGCGTAGCCAACACGCGACTGTCAACCACGGAATGCGTAGTGAAGTCATCTTCCGTGCCATCTTGACCGCCTCTCAACAGAAGAAAGTTCGTCGAGCAATGAACATCCCAGTGACTAGGTGCCCATGTCAGAACCGGAATTGAACGGTATTCCGCCACTAGCGCATTGACGTCGACATTGACTGGTAGCTTTAGGAACGAACGTTTACGGTAACTTGACATCAGGAACCCATTGTCATCTGGAATACCTTGCATCTAACCAGAGAGGCCGAACGCATCGCAACGGCGGTGTTCGTATCGGTGCTGACGACGACCAGGGCGTACTGACATGAGCGCCATGATAGCGCGTCCACGGCTCAAGTTTGCATACTTCCTCGGTGCTCGCGAAACGGCGATCCTCCAAGAAATTCAAGCGCCTACTGATCAAACCTCGCGGAGGGCTCCGGCTACATCCTCGTCCGCACCAAACCCACCGCATGCCCGTAGCAGGTCCCTCCGCCGTAATACACCAGGTCTATCCCTGCCTCATTCAGCTCCGATGCGACCTGCTGGCGATCAAAGTGATGCTGGAACCCGTCCTTGAGCCAGTCGCCCTCCTCCACAGGCTCCGCTCGCCGGAGCGTGCGAATGGCGCTTCCAATTCTGGCCGTCCATGCGCGCCGTCTTCCCGAAGAGCCTTCCGCAAATGAAACCATCACGGGTGCGCCCGGACTCAGGAAGGCGCTCAGGTCTCTAAGAAAACGAATCCTGCGCACTCTTCCCGGAATATACATGTACCCAGAAAAGCCTACCAGAACGGCGTCGTAATCGCCGCCAGATTCCGGCACGGTCGAGGGCGGCGCATAGTCCAGGTTCGCATCGATACCGTGTTGCTTCAATTGGTTCCGGCCCGACTCGACCAGGGGTGCGCAGCAGTCGAAGCCTTTCACCAGAAAACCACACTTCGCGAGCGCGATCATCTCTCTGCCCGCACCGGCCGCGGCGACGAGAATTCGGCCGCCAGGCGGAAAGTAGCGCCGAATTGCCTCCCGCTCCCATAAGAAAAGTCCGGAGTCCACGTAGGACTCGTCAGAGTAACCAGCAGATTGCCTCAAATACCGGTGCTCTGTAAGCCGCTCCAATTGTTCGTTGCTTAGCAACCCGAGAGACAGGCCCTGAATCAGCGCGGCAGAGCCATTGTGAATCCACATCAGGACGCGCTCGAGAAAAAAGTAAAGCGGCGCAATCATGAGTTTGGCCGATGCGGCGCGATCGTTCGCGCGGCCGGCGAAAGATGTGGAACCTTCGTCATCAAGAACTCGCATCGCCCGAACCTACAAGGTAGGGTGGGCTGCGGCAACTCATGACACGCGAGTTCGATTTTCTGCTCGCCGCGGTTCGGCGATTCTTTCAGCCGGAGTCACCTCTTCCTTCTATGGAAGGATTGGAGTGGAACGAGGTCCTACGCCTTGCCGATCGTCACGCTGTCACAGCGTTTTTTTGCCGCGCCTGCCAAAACCCGGAACTGAAGGAAACCTCTCTGCGCGCCGCTCGATTTAACCTGACCCTGAGCGCCGAACTGGTCAGGCTATTGGATCTACTTGAAAAGCAGAGGATAGACGTGGTCTCTCTCAAAGGTCCCGTGCTGGGCGCTGCCCTGTACGGAGATGAGGCGCTGAAAACTTCATCGGATCTCGATCTGCTCGTCCTTCCGAGCGATGCGGTGCATGCCATACGCGCGCTGCAATCGATTGGCTACCGGCTCGATTCCACGGCGCACTGGCCTGCCGAGCGCGCCCTCCTGCGCGATCCCAACAGCGAGCTTTCCTTCAGTGATCCGAGTGGCCGTGTGAAACTCGACCTTCACTGGCGCCTGTTGCCGTCCTATTTCCCAGTAATCGCCGATGACGCCGATTTGTGGGTGCGGCTTCGACCCGTGGCGTGGAGCCGCGCCCGCGCAAACACGCTCGCGCCCGAGCACCTGTTGCCGTTCCTGTGTGTGCACGGTGCGAAACATATGTGGGAACGGCTCGGATGGCTATGCGACGTGGCGCGGCTGCTCCAGGTGGAGCGCAACCTCAATTGGCCCGAGCTGTTCGCGCGAGCGAGGCGGAGCGATACCCGCCGGATGCTCGCGCTGGGAATGGCGCTTGCCGCGGACCTGCTTGGCATCGAGCTTCCGCCTGCCGCGCGCGATTCGGCCTTTGCCGATCCGCGCGTCAGAGAGCTGGCTGCGACCGCGATTGCGCGGATGCGCGCCGACGGTCCCCCGTCCGCGTTCACCACGACGATGTTCCTGGCTCGGGCATTCGAGCGACGCAACTCGCGGATCCGACTCGCCGCCGGAATGGTGCTGGAACCGAACGAAGCTGAGTACCGCGCGCTTCAACTACCCCCGCGTCTGTACGGGATGTATTATTTCCTTCGCCCCCTGCGCTTGACGATCAAATACGGCAGGCGCGTCGCCGGTTTGTGAGCCACCCACGCAGAATAACAAGAAGACTGGTTGCGTTGCCGCATGCTGATGTACTATTGAAAGGCAGTCTAAGGTTTGACTATGGATGCCTCCGCGCTTTTCGATCGAGATCGGTATGTAGCCCTTCGATCTTGGCAGCGTGACCCTCAGCTATCGTTGACCTACCGGTATGTTCGCAAGATGGAGCAACGGGGCCTCATGCGTCCCGGCGATGATCAGGTTCCGGGAACGCCCTGCGGCGCTGGCGATTGGGTCATGGACGGCCTGCTGAGTGACCTTCTGCCGGAAGTGGAGGCGGCGTCCGGCGTGCATCTCTTCCCGACCTACGCCTACTTCCGCGTTTACAAGCCCGGAGACATTCTGAAGATCCACAAAGACCGGCCCGCTTGCGAAATCAGCGTCACGCTCTGCCTCGGCTATTCGGCACCCGCGCCCTGGCCGATTTGGATCGCCGGACCCAATGGCCGGGTCAAGGTTTCACTCGAACCCGGTGACGCTCTGCTTTACCGCGGAATCGAATGCACGCATTGGCGAGAGCCATTCGAGGGCGCGCATCAGGCGCAGGTCTTCTTGCACTATGTTGACCAGAACGGGCCTTGCGCCGACTGGAAGTACGACAAGCGGCCGGGCCTCGCGATAAGCTCCAAGCCGTGGGCGACCCCAATCGCGGGCTGAATCCTTAAGAGGGTTGCTTCGATGCGTCGCTCTCGCTCTCAGCCGCAGTCGCTTCCGGACGGTCCTCTCCCTGCGTGAACCAAGTCACGACGGCGTACCGTTTGCCAAAAGTCACGGGCTGGGCTTCATGCAACGTATCCGAGCGGAACGCCACCAACATTCCCAGCGCTGGATCGAGCGTGAAGGCGCACTTCGACCAGTCCGGCCCGCCCATCAGCCCGTAGAAGGTCAATCCTCCGCCGCCGAAGCTGTCGGGGGCGGGCTCCTGAGATTGGGCGTTCAGAAATATCACAACGGACACACGCCGCGCTCTGATCTTTTCCGGCGCTCCCTCGCTCCCGTCGCGATGCGGGCGATAAAACCCTCCCGGGAGATAGCTGAGAAAATCCGGCCCGTGGCATTTTCTGCTAAGCGAGACGCTGAAGTGTGCCTCCAAGCCTGGCTTGATCGCGCGTAGCCGCTCTCGAACCGACCGCCTCCTCCCCTCACTGACGCCAATGCTGAGCACGTTGCGCGAATCCTCGTCCAGGAATCCTTCCTGTCCGTCTTTGGTCACGGTCGCCTTCTCCGACGCGGAGACGTCCATCTCCGATCTCAAGCTGGAGCAGAAATCCGCACTCAGGAAATCTTCGGCGACAAAAAGACCAAGGGCCTGAAAGAAATTAACGGAGCGCATCGTCTCCTATCGAGCCCATTTGCCGTGACTCCGCGTTAGAATGCTAGCAACCGAACTATGTACGACTGTAGGGAGGGTGGTTCGAAGTCTCAAATGGATGGGGGGGCGTCCCCGTGGTTTCTGTGATCGAACGCAGACTGCCAAAGATCTCCAGTCTCGGCGGCGTGTAAACTTTTTTTGTGCTTACGTCTTCGCTTGAGCGGGGCGACTTCATGATTTTGATCCCTCCCGACCTTCGAGTCTAGAAGTTATGCACCTGTTAGTCAACCAATAGTCCAACGCGCGAGCAGCAAGGTCCATCTCAAAAGCGACCGTGTCATCGCCTGCCAATTCCGGAAGCCTCTCGGGGCATACGTACGTGCGGGTTTGCGAGGACAGCAAGTCGGGGAGCCTTGAGCCTCTCAGGTGATCCCACAACGAATCGCGACGCGGGATCATCTTGGGATGGCGCCGCACCGACTCCGGCAGGATTCCTCGCATCGCGTCGCGTTCCAAGAACTTGACGCGGCACCAAGGCATCGCTGGAACCCTCAGCATGTAGCGCAGCAGACGCAGATCGACGAAAGGGTGCCGGGACTCGAGCGCCAGACCAGTATTCGCGGAATCCAAGCTCTCGAACAGAGCGGGCCACAAGGGCCCCGTAAATGATTCGTACGCTCTGGGGCGAACCAGATGGGGCGAAACCAGCTTTTTTTCCCTTGCGTACTGGGCTGCCCAGCGGGTGCGCAAGTCGCAGCGGGACTGGAAATCGGGATTCAGCCACGCGGGAAACGAAGGTTCTTTATCGTCTCGATGGAACCGCTGCCGGACCATCCTCGGGATTGTACCCAGAAGTGGGATGCGCCGGTGGCTTATGACATGCCGACAGATATCGACGAGCGCTTGAAAGTACCGCCCTCTGCGAATCAGATACTTCAGATACGGCGCCCACTCATGGGTCAGTGCATTATCAGGGCCTTCGCCCCAGAAGAACACCCGGCTATGGGAGGAGACCTGCTGGAACCAAGCCGAGACGCTCTCAAGATTCACTGGATTTTTTACGGGCTCCGGGGTATGGAACGAGGTCCGGCGCCAGTTTGGGTCGACTATAACGTCGCCGCAGTAGACCTGCAAATGAATCGGGATGCCGAGGTGCTCGGCTACCATCGCTGCGTGACTGCGGTCATCGGTGTACGCATCGGCTACCGATGTGAACGCGTGCAGCTCGAAGTCCATGCCCCACCTGCGAAACGCCGCGCACGCCGTCGCGGCGAGCGTCGTCGAATCCAGCCCTCCGCTCATAAAGACGGCCAGCCTGTTCGTCCGCAGGCGGTCCTCGACGGCGGTGTTTAACAATTCGCGGAACCGCTCGACGTAGTCGGAGCTTCGGCGGTAATAGATCGGCTCGTCGATCGGAAGAGTCCAGTAGCGCTTCAGTGAGAAGCCATCGGGCGACCATGAGGCCGCATGCGCGGAAGGCAGACGCCGGATATCGGCATAGACGGTGGTCCCGAATTCCTGGTTGCAATCGAACAGCAGGAAATCGGCTATAGCCAGATCGTTCAGCCGGTCGCTGACCGCGGGATGAATCCTCACCGTGTCGAGCGTGTTGCTGAACACGACCGTCGAGCCGACCTGCGCATAGAAGAACGGCTTGACGCCCAGATGGTCGCGCGCGCAGAACAGACGCCGCCGCGGTGCATCCCATATCGCAAAGGCAAAATCGCCGAGCAGGTGTTCGACGCAATCCTCACCCCAAGCTTGGTAGGCGCGCAGGATCAACTCGACGTCGGGAACGCCCGGAGCAGCCTCCTGGCTCTTCGACTTGAGACCCGCAATGAGATCGCTCCGCGCGTCAACCCGGGCGTCCGCGACGATAAACACCTTGCCATCAAGCGTGAGCGGCTGGACTTCGTGCTCCGCTTCATCGGTGGTTCTAAGCAGGGCGTGACCGAAGCCGGCCTGACTATCGACCCACGTGTTCTGCGCGTCGGGGCCGCGGAACGCGAGCGAATCGGTCATGCGCCTCAACGTCGCGACCTCGATGGGTGCGCCGTCGAGATTTACGATACCGGCGATACCGCTCATCTAGAGTTCTCCGGGTAGGATTTGCCTTCAGGAGGGTTGGCCTGGCGATACTTCGATCAGTCCCTGGGCGAGGAGCTTGTTAAGAAACTCTTCCAAGTCCCCGCGGAGCCGGTTGTTCTCGACGTCATACTCGGAGAGCAAAGCAATGAACGCCCGCTCGATCGAGGCTGACTTGGTCAGCAAATCCCACATTCGGGACCCCACAGGGTCTAAGCCGAGATAGAGCTCGGTTTTCAGATTCAGCAGCACGGCTTCATCGCCCACGGTTCGAAACATCACGTCGGGAGAAGCGGTCACACGGTCAGCGAATGATACTACCATTAGTCATTAACCTCCCAGGCGGCGAGCGGTTCGTAGCCTGTCACATCGGGCCCACCTAGAACTATTCGCTCGTCGCACACCAACCAGGCATGAGCCGCAAATGTTTCTCCGTCCTTCGAAAAGCCGATTTCGACGCGGGAGCGATGGTCCGAGCCGGCAAGCAGAGCCTGGGCGGCGAGAGCCTGAGTTAGACAGGAAGCGCGCGGACAATAGCGGCTTGCGATTCTGACAGCCCGGACAATGGCGTCCACCGAGTCACCGCGCGAATGTTCGCTTGATTTCAGAACCGCCGCCCGAACGACGCGCAGCGGCAAAATCCACAATCCCACGCGGACCGCGCCGACCCAGAAGAGCGCGCGCAGCAACAGCCGGCGTTCAGCGGGAGCCATCGCAACAAACCGCTTCAGCCGCCGCATGCCGCCTCTCTCCCAGCGTTGCCAACGTCGGCCAAGATCGCATCGCGCACCGCGGGCAACTCTCTGACCACCCGCGAGTGGCAGAGCTTGGCGAACGGCACCATATTGGCAAGACGGGAAGCTTCGGAAAATTGGCGCTGCAGGCGATCCGGCGGGATATGCCAATAATTGAATGTGTTCTTCAATAGTTCCAGGAACGCTTGGCGCGGAACGAGCGGTACGAGTCGAATGCCTTGCTTGCGCCGCGATTCGCGCGGCGGCTCGAGCACGTATATCGCCTTCAACGGTACGGGCTCTGAGCAAAGCTGCTTGGGAAGAAGCGGCAACACGAGTTTCTTGGTTTCGGGGTTCATCGGCACCCCGGCGGCGCGGTCTCCC
Organism: Binataceae bacterium (SeqCode); assembly: GCA_050736695.1. Lineage (GTDB taxonomy): Bacteria > Desulfobacterota > Binatia > Binatales > Binataceae > JBARDN01. The sequence goes on from JBOHWH010000201.1 coordinate 70,079, forward strand.
AGGAAGCGGTTTGCTATCGCGGGGAACAGCTTTATTCGTGGCGGACCCGGATAGGCCCGCATCCCGGCGCCACTGTGCCGCAGCAGCAACAGATCATCAGTCAGCAATTCGTGGCCTTGCGCAAGGAAACAGGCTGCCAGGCTGGATTTGCCGAAGCCGGAGTCGCCGAGAAAGGCGATCGCGTTTCCATCTACAATCACCGCCGTTGCGTGAAGAGGCTCAAGTCCCAATTTCACCAACGCAAACGAGAGCGCTCGCTGAAGCAAATATACTTGAAAGGATTCGGAGTGAGCTCCTCGGAATTTGCGGCAATATACGAGACGACCATCGCTTGAGACAAGAAACTCACCGAGTCTCTTCCAACGCGCATAGCTCGAAAGATCGTCCAGGCAAGCATATTTGAACCAGCCGGGAAGACCCTCTCGAAAGCGAGCGCCGCGAGTCGCCCGCGCGAAAAAGCCTGCCGATTCCGTCCGAATCTCGATTGCGGCGCCGATGCCAAGGTCGTGCGGCCTTAACGCCAACGGGATGTCGCTGCGGACCGCAACCCCGTACAAGGTGTAGGAATATTTTGACAGAGCTAGTCCTCGATCAGCATATTTCCGGAGACCGCACCGCCCATGCATGTCCCAGTGGCCCGCAAAACGCTAGGTTTGCTCAAATATGCCATCGGCTCTCAACGGCGGTCAAGCATCGCCGGATTGCGCTCCAGACCGGTCGTAATTTCGGCCTGCGCACGGGTCATCGCGCTACACCGTGAATGCTCTCTCGACCGCGCCATTCGCCTGCTCAAGCCGTCAGGCTTTGCGCATCGCATAGGGAGTTGAAGCGGCCACCGCGCATAGTGCTGAGCGACGACCAACTGCCGGATTCGACCGCCCTTCCGTCTTCAATCACGTAGATCAGATCGGCCAACCGGATCGTCGAAAGGCGATGCGCGATCAGAACCACGGTGAGTGTGCCGCGTCGGCGCTCGATCGCATCGAGCACACGCCGCTCGTTTTCGGAATCGAGACTGTTGGTCGCCTCGTCCAGAATCAGCATCGACGGTTCGCGAAGAAATGCGCGGGCCAGGGCCAACCGCTGCCGTTCGCCCTGTGAAATCAGAATCCCTCGATCGCCCACGACGGTGTCGAGCCCGTCGCGCAGCCGGGTGACGAATTCGTAGGCCGCCGCCTTACGGAGCGCTCCAAGCATCTCGTCCTCGGTGGCCTCAGGGCGCGCCCACTTCAGGTTGGTGCGGATTGTGTCATGAAAGAGAAAAGTGTCCGCAGCAACGTAGCCGATCTGATCGCGCCATTCGCGGGCGCTCTCCGGTTCCAGTGTCCGACCGTCAAGCTTCAGGGTTCCCGAGTCCGGCAAGATCAAGCCCATCAAGATGTCGGCGATCGTGCTCTTGCCCGCTCCCGACGGACCCACCATGGCCACGATTCGTCCCGCCGGAATCGACACGCTCAAATGGTGCACGGCGGAAATGCGCCCTTCGGCGTAGGTGAACGACACGTCATCCGCGGTCAGTTCCCGCGCCAAGGTCAGCCGCCGGTGCGGACGGGGAATCGGCTCGGCTGCAGACACGCACCGGGTCTCGATGTCGAGCAGGTTCGCGAACGACGGGAGGAAGTTGACGAACGCGCGATAGCTTTGCTGGCCGTTCATGATTCGCGGCATGACGCGCGCGAACAGAAGCAGCAGGATCAGGATCGACGCGGGCGGAACCATGAGCATCCGGATCGACACGAACAACACCACAGCCAGAATCACGACCGAGCCGAGCTCGAACAACGTTGCGGCGATCGCCTGCTGGCGCGCTCCCTCCAGGTTGGCCTTCGCCAACCCGGCGCTGAGATTAGAGAATATCGAAAAATTGCGCGCTTCCGCCCCATAGGCTTTCGCGGCCTTAAGGCTTTGCACGTGCTCGATCGTGGCCGCGTAGAGCGACCTGTTGGAGGCGGAGATCTCTTCGCCAGTTTCTTCGATTGCCTGGGTGCGACCGCGAAAGATATAAGCCAGCAACGTACCCGCCATCAGGACTAACGACGTCATCGCACGCGAAAGTGCGAAAGCGATTGCAAGGTAGAGGATTCCGATCACGAGATCGCCCGCGAGCTGCAGAAAGATGATCGCAGCCCCACCCGTCCGTTCGATTTCGGATGTCAGCGCGTGGGTGAAATCCGAGCTGCGGGTGCGGCACACGAACAACCAACTCGCTCCCGCGATCGCGCCGTACAGGCGGCGGCGCAGGTGATGTTCGAGATCCTGCTGCAGCGCATACCCGGAGACGTTTTGCATCTGTCCGAGCAGCGTGCGCACACCCACTAGAATCACATAGATGCCAAGCAGTAGGAGTAGCGAGGGTTTGAGGCCCACGGCAAGGAAGCCGTGCGACACCATCGCAGCATAGCGCCCGGCCTCGCCTTGTCCTGCGAGGTTCAGCCCGGCGACTTGGAGGGTCGGGAGCAGCAGAGCGAAGCCTATGCCTTCAGTCAGTGTGTAGAGGACCGTTAGGACGATGACGCCGAGCAGCTTCCAGCGCGCCACTCCCCACAGCATCGCGAAAAACGAGCGGAGAGTGCGGTTGCGCCGATGAGCGTCCGGCGCACTCGTTGCGAACGCGAGCGCAAACTCCGCCTTCTTTCCGTTACCCGAATTCTTTTGAGTTAAATGGTCCAAGGGCAAAATGAGATAAGGTCCGTGGTACACGACGCCGAAAAAGCTTGCGCTTGATCCGTGCCGCCAGCGCCCGTGCCGCGAACACCGTCCCCGAACCTGGGCGCATCTCAGATCGGACGCGGCTGGCCCACCGGGAGAATTCCGGCGGCTTCCGCGGGCGTGGGCTCAGACGATGTCAATTCCTCCAAATCATGCAACGAAATCGAAAAGCGGCGCACTACCATCCCGTGCGTACGCCCGAAACGATAGAACCGCTCCAGATCGCGCGCTGAAAGCTTGTCGTCAGCCACCAGTATCTCTGTAAAAGGGGCCCGTGTGTAGATGCGCTCGATGTCGTCTAGACCGCCGAGCACCTGCTCTCCGAGCACCAGCTTGCCGTGCTTGAAGCTGTCCGCGTCGACGAATCCGATCAGCCGCGCCGAGTCGCCCCGCGACTTGAAGATGAAGTTCGCGGCAGCGGCGCCTGCTTCGCTCGCGCCAACCACGAGCACACGCTCCGTAACGGTGGCGAGGTCCCGAATCAGCTTGCGGAGTACTTGAAAAGACATCCGGCTCGCCGTCAGCAGGTTGAATAACAGCATCACGTACAGCAACAAGATCGATCCCGAAAGCCCAATCGGCAGGATGCGCGAGCCGCACAGCATGAAGAATCCGGCGAGCAGGGCGCCCCAAGCAAATCTGATTCCATCGGCTAATCCCGCATATCGCCAGATCCCGCGGTAGATCCCGGCTAGCGCGAACGCGGGATACGTTACGAGCAGCACCCACGGAAGGCTGCGGAAGATCGACGCCACAACATCGGAGCTCAACTGGAAGTCGAGTCTGAGCAGATGCGCCCCGAAATAGGCGGCGCTGATGAGGGCAACGTCCATCCCTATCTCCGCGATCCGGCGCTTGTAGCCGAGCGAGAGAATGTGACGGGCAATCCCCTGCACGTAGGAATGCGCAACGCCAGGTGGGTTCGCATCAAAAGTCAGATCGACCATGAACAGGCCGATCACTGCGACCGCAAGCGCGAGGAACGGAATCGCGGCGACCACCTGCGCGTGCGGAATCAGATTCGCAGCGACCGCGCATACGCCACTGAGCACCGCCACTGCCCAGATCGTGGCGGAGGCCCGCAGATCGGTTAGCCCTAACGAGAGCAGACGATCGTGAGCATGGTCGAGGCCTCTGCGCGAAATCGCGCTACCGGTTGCCAGCCGGGTTACGGTGACGATGGCGGTGTCGAGCAGCGGCACCATCATCACCAGGACCGGAAACACCCAGATGGTGAGCCGAGAATTCACGGCGACGGCGCCGCCTTCGAGGCTGAGCACTCCAAGCACAAAACCCAGTGGAAGCGCACCCGCGTCGCCCATAATGATCGACGCCGGAGGAAAGTTGTAGAGCAGGTATCCCGCCAGTGCGCCGATCACCGCCGTGCTCTGCAAGGTTAACGCGGTCGCGCCGTGCTCATAACCGACCGCGGCGATCGCTGCCGCAGCCGCAATTCCAATTCCCGCCGCCAAGCCGTCCAGACCATCCACCAAATTGAAGGCATTCGTGATAGCGACCAGCCAGAAGATCGTTGCGCACAGATTGAGCAACGGCCACGGCGAAAACGGATACTGCGGCAACGCGAACAGCGTTGCCCATCCTGCAACGACGATCTGACAAATCAACTTCTGGGAGGGCCGCAGGACGATCGCGTCGTCAACCAGGCCGACGATGAATAATGCGCCGGCGCCGACTCCCAGCCAAAGGCCGAGTTCCCGGCTGAGCGCCAGCGCAAGAATGATCGCGGCTACAATTGCCGCGCCGCCGAATGCGGAGATTTTTCCCTCTGGGGAACTCCGCGCCGCCGGCAGCGCGGTGATTTGCAGCCAGTGCCCGATCCGCTTCGCAAGAGGAACCGCCGCCACGGTCAACATGAATGCGAGCAGTGCGCCAAGAATTTCTCTTTCGATCGGCTGTATCATGATGTGATTTCCGAGCGCTCAGGTTTCATCGCTGCTCGACTGGTTGCCCTCTCCTACGGACCGGTAGAGGCTCGAGGGCGGTCCATCTCGGCCATCGAGGCCCGAAATGTACGGACAGGGAATTCACAAATTCCCGGAACAATGAATTTTACGGGCTCAAGCTCTGGAGCATCGCGGCGAACCTGCGCGTCGCGACTTCGCGAGTATAAAGGCGTACGGCCAGCTCTCTCGCGCGAAGGCCCATCGCATGCAAATCCGCGCGTCTGGAGGCCGCATTCATGATCGTCCCCGTCAGCGCGTCTGCATCCCCGGGCGGGACGACGAAGCCAACCGTGTATTCTCGCGCAATCCGGGCTATCTCCGCCCCAGACTCCATGATCGCGATAAACGGCCTTCCGGCCGCGAGAATGCCGTAAATCTTGCTGGGCACCACGCATCCTTGCGCGCCGCTTAGCAGCGGAATCAAATGCAGGTCAGCGGCACTCAGCGATTCCGCTAGCTGTTCCCGCGACCGATACGGGAGGAACATGACATTGTCAAGTTCGAGCTTCCGAACACGAGCCTGCAGCGCCGGCTTGCTGGCGCCTTCGCCGATGAGAACGAACAGGATGCGCGGATCGGCGCGCAGACGCATCGCCGCGTCAACCACGGTGTCGAGTTGTTGGGACAGTCCCAGGTTGCCCGAGTACATGACGACGAATCGTTCGCCCAACTCCGCCCTGAAGCGGCTGTTGGAAATCGGGAAGACCTTGTTGGTGTCGGCCCAGTCGGGAATCACTGTGATCTTGGAGGCGGGCACGTCCTTGGCGGCGATCCGCTTGGCCATGTCGAGGCCGAGCGGCACGATCAGATCCGCTTCGCGAAACGCGTAGATATTGGCGCGGCGCAAAAGCGCGATCAAAGCACGGCTCCGAAGGCCGCCGTTCACCTCGGCGATATCAGGATAGAGATCGCGCACGTTGTAAACGAATTTGCAGCCCCATCGCCGTTTGAGCATCGCCGCCAGCGCGCCCAATAGCGGCGGATCGGTTTCCGCGATGATCACGTCGGGGCGCTCGACCCGAAGCGCAGCCGCCGCTGCGAGCACATAGTACAAGGCAAGGTTCGCAAGTCTGCCGGCCAGCCTCCGTTTGGAGAATCGGGTGCCCCACGTGCGAATTACCTCGACCTCCCCGTAACGATCCCTCGTAAACAGCCGGCGAGAACCTTGCTTAACATGGAGAGATGGCCCCGCGATAAACGTGATCCGATGCTCTGCCGAGAGATCCTCGCAGAGCTCGGTCAAGAACTGGCCGGTCGCTTCCGGGTCAGGCCAGAATGAACGGTTCAGGAAGAGCAACCGCATATGCGGACTCCGGGACAATGTTGCTGAAGAGAGATATTCCTATGGGAAAGCGCTGACACCGCCGGGACACCAGCGCATTGCAATCATGTCGAAGCCGTCGCGCGCTCGTGCGTAATCTTTTCGCGCACCTGATTTTCAATCCATTCGTTTCAATCCATTCGTAAGGTCCGCGCGACCCGTCCGCGAGCGAGATTTCGCGCTTCCACTTCGACACGGCACGCAGCCTTGCATGGTTCGAGTTGTTCCCGCGCACTGGGATTATTTCAGCCATGTCACAGTTCGTCACTTTTCGCGGGTTCTGACCACCATGTGGTTCCCCATCACAAGCAGGTCCATCCGGGTTCGGAGAAAACAACCCAACGCCTGCTCTGGGGTCATCACGACTGGTTCGTTTTCGTTAAACGATGTGTTGAGCAAGACTGGTACGCCAGTCTGGCGCCCGAACTCACGAATCAACCTGTAATACAAGGGATTTTGTCTTTCGTTCACGGTTTGCAGCCGCCCCGTCCCGTCAACGTGCGTAGTCGCCGGGATTCTGTCGCGCATTTCGGGCCGTACGTCGTAGGCCATGAGCATGAACGGCGAAGGGTGCGACTGCTTGAAGTAGTCCCCTGCAGCCTCCTCGAGAATCGACGGCGCGAACGGCCGGAACATCTCTCGTCGTTTGATTTTTGCGTTGATGGTGTCGCGCATCTCGGGGCGCCGCGGATCGGCCAGGATGCTGCGGTTTCCCAGCGCGCGGGGTCCCCACTCCATCCGTCCCTGAAACCATCCGACAACTTTGCCCGTCGCGATCGCCGCCGCGGTGGCGCCTGCCAGTTCGACCTCGTTTTCGATCCTGCGCGCGGTGCAGCCTTGCCGCACGAGCTCGCCGCTTGCGCCACTGAGCGTCTGCGCGACTTCAGCGTCCGAGTACTCGCGTCCCCAATACGCATGCTCCATCGTGAAATCGCGGACGCGATTCGTCTCGTTGTGCCACGCGTACATCGCAGCGCCGATCGCGAGTCCCGCATCGCCGGCCGCGGATTGGATATAGACTTCCTCGAACCCGGTTTGATCGAAAATTTTCCCGTTGGTCACGCAGTTGTAAGCGACTCCGCCCGCCATGCACAGCCGCTTGAGCCCGGTGCGCCGCTGCAGCGTGCGCAGCCGGTCAAGCACCACTTCTTCAAGGCGTCGCTGCAGCGACGCAGCGATGTTCTGGTGGCGCTTTTCGATCGGTGCGGCCGGGTCACGCGCCGGTCCCAGTCGCTGTGGCAGAAATTCAGAATAGATCCGGCCGAGCCGAGGCTCTCCCGAGTCCCAGGTCATATCTCCGCCGCCGGCCTGATGGACGAAGTAATCGGGAGCAAGCTCGAATTTCATCCGCCCACTGTTCGGCGCGATCACGATGCGCCGGAACTCGTCGAGCATCTCCGGCTCGCCGTACGACGCGAGTCCCATCACCTTGTACTCGTCGCCGTAGCGCTCGAAGCCGAGATATTGGGTGAGCGCGGTGTAGTAGATGCCGAGCGAATGCGGAAATGCGACCGCGCCCCACGGCTCGATTCGGCCGCCGCGTCCGACACCCCACATCGCAGAAGCGAAATCGCCCAGCCCGTCGATCGAGAAGAGGGCCGCTTGATCGAACGGCGAAACCAGAAACGAGCTGGCCAGATGCGCCATGTGATGCTCGACGCGGCGCACCTCGAACTGCGCGTCGCCGGCGTCCAGTGAGCGCGCGACTTCGGCGCCAATCGTCGCGAATCGCCCCTGGACACCGAGCCGTCCAGCCGCACGCACCGGCATCCGCAGCGCGTACATGGCCTTGCGTATGATTCGCGCCCACGGATCTCGCGCGACCGCAACAATGCGGATATCGCGAGGCAACGCGCCGGCGGCCTCGAGCACATAGCGCAGCGCATGCGCTGGAAACCCAGCCTCATGCTTGACGCGCGTGAAACGCTCTTCTTCGGCGGCCGCGACCAGCCGTCCATCGACGATCGCCGCCGCGCTCGCATCGCCATGGTAGGCGTTGAGTCCGATTATCAGCATTCTCTAGCGAACGGCGCCGTGCGCATGGTCATCCGCGGCCGCCTCCGCAACTTCCCGTGTCTCGAGAAATTCTTCGTACGCGCGCATCATGTCACGCGCGCATCGTTCCCACGAATAGCTGTCGATCATAAAGGCTCGCCCGCGCGCGCCCATCTCGGAGAGCCGCATCACCGCGATCCGTTCGAGTGCGGAGGCGATGCTCGCCGGATCGTTGGCGACCCACAGTCCGCAGCCGTGCGTTTCGAGTCCGGCCCACGGCGTGCCGCGACTGGCGATTACCGGCACCTCGCGCGCCAGAGCCTCGGCGACTACGTTCGCGAAATTCTCCGTATAGGAAGGGACCACTACGACGTCGCGGCTCGCAAACCACTTTTCTTTCGTTTCGCCGCGAACGTCACTGGACATGGTAACCTCGGCGCGCTCGGCGAGCGCGGCGACACGCGCGGCGATCCCGCGCTCGTAGTCGCGCGCGCCGCTTCCCGCGATCGCGAGCGAAAATGCGGGCGTTGCGCGCTCGGCCAGCATCGCGCACGCATCGAGCAGGTTCTCAATTCCTTTCTTCGGGTCAAGCCGGCCGATAAACCCGATGCGGAGCTTGCCCGCCGATTCCGAGCGCATCGCGCGCTCCGGAATCTCCACTCCGGTGCTGACGATTATCCGTCGCGCGGACGGGAAACGGTTCGCGCACTCACTCGCCTCCTGGTCCGAGGTCAGATGTATCGTCATCCGGCGCGGTGCGATCGCGGCGGCAATTTTTTCCCACGGCGATTTTAACGCGACCCGCCGCGATCGCTCCCATCGTTGCAGGGCGCCGTGCGGAGTCCATACCACTGGGCAGCCAAGCATCCGCGCATACGCGAGCGTCGGAAAAGTTGGAAAGGAATAGACGGCGTGCAGATGCACCAGATCGGCCCAGCGGACCAGCGCCGGCAACCGCGCGAGCATCGCAGGCGCGATCGAATGCGCCGCCCGCCGCGGACAGTAAACTATCTGCATACCAGCCTCGCGCGAGTAGTTTTCGCGCGCCGCTATGGTCAGGCGCCGGTGCTCCCCGTTCGCGTCGGTCGTCAGCACCCGCACGCTCGCGCCCGCGCGCGCAAGATGCCGCGTCAGATGAGCAACCGTCTCCACGATTCCTCCGTAACCCCACGCAGGCGCGTAGCACGGCGTAACATGCAACACGCGCAGCGCGCGTTCACCCGGGGCAGACTTTTCGGCTTCGCTCATGACTTGGGTAGAATAGCTACTCCGCGGCGGGCACGGACATGCGCTGATCAGCTCCGGACAATTCAAAATGAAGCAGCATCACAAACCTGTCGACGACGAACAGATAAATCAGCGTCCACGGAATGCCGCCGAAGACCACCGCCGTATTCGACCCGAGATCAAACAACGAACTAACAATAAAGACCCCGGCAACCAGCGCGCCCAATCCCATTCCCGGGTGCACGAACATAGCCAGTAGCGCGCGGTATATCAGTCCAATCAGAAACATTCCGATATAGACGCCGACTACCCCGAAGTTCGCGAACAGTTCGATAAGCTGCGGAAGGTTAATTGAAGTCCCCATATCGCTCGCGTCGAGGTATCCGTAGCGATGCCCAAACGTCTGTCCCGTCAGTTCCTCCGGCTTGTCAGGCCATATTGCGCGCGGAATCGGCTTGAACAGCAGCGGGTAGTAAGTCTCGCCGCCCCAGTATGGTACGACCGACGGGGTCTGCGAAATCACGTCGCCGAGCATCGGAAACATCGACAGTCGCGTTCCTGCCGCCTGAACCAACGCGTCAGGCGGAACTCCACCACCGACGATGATGCGATCGATGAGGCTGTACATGTACTCCATCTTCTGCGCCGCGGACGCATCGAAGAGCTCTCCGCGCGGAGTCCATGTAACGCTGCGATAGGGAATTTCCAGCGGACGAATTACGAACATTGCCGCGGTCCCTACGAACACCAGAATCCACGGAATGCGATGTGCCAGCGCGGCGTACATCACCACCAGCGTCAGAGCTATCACGATCGAACCACCCGATGAGCCTCCCATCAGGCCTATCGCGAGCCGCAGAGGCACCAGAACAGTGAATAACAGCACAACCGATGGACGCCCAAGCCGGCCCATCCACCACAAACCAATCAGGATACAAACGCCCACCGTGCAACTGTCCTGGGCATACAGATTTACCTGCGCTATAGAAGTGGGAAGCCTCGGTATTTTCACAATAGCCAGCAACAATCCGCCTATAGCCATTACGAAGCCGGCCACGCGGACCGCTCGAACGTCGCTCCAGCGCATCCGAAACCGCGGCAGAAGCGAACGCAGCGGCATCCCCGGCCAAGCATAGTAACCGGCCAGCATACAGACTTGGCCGATCAGCGAAAGACGCAGGGCCGCTTCGACCCAAATGGGCGCGAGACTGGGCTGAAAAATGCCTCCGACAAAATTCTCCAGCAAAAACACGCCAAATCCATAGGTGTAGAAGTAGAACAGACTCATCAGAACAATGAATGGCGGATTCGGATCGATGCCGAGCCGCCATAGCCACAGCGGCACCGCTAACAGGACGATCATGAGCGAGGCGTATAACCTCTCAGTCGGATTGCTATGCGGAGGTGCGAAGTAGTTCAACGCGCAGAGAATAGCTGCGAATGCCAGAACCGTCGCGATCTGACGAAAGAAATTGAACTTTGAGCCCGCGCGATCGGCGACGAGCCGGTAGACCTCGTCAAGCATTAGGTGCGAGTCGTCCGCGGTGAATGCGCCGCTCGTCAATCCGTTTCTAGCTGGTGCCCGGTGTTTCACTGACCCATCGCCGTGATGTTGCAGCTCTCCGCTGTCATGCTTGCACCGGCGGGGAGGGTCAGCGCCGACGTGGTTGCCGAGGCGGCGGTAGCGCCCGTGTTCGCGCACGACGACTGAACTACATTCGGCGCGGTCGCGAAGTTTATTCCCGGCAGAGTAATCGTGCCGCCGCTGGCGAAGCCCACAGTCTGCGCCGTGCCGGTTTCCTGATAGCCGCTGAGCTGGCAACTGACGACTTTGATCGTGCCCTGATCGTTCATCGTGCAGGCCGCATATCCCGCCGTGCCGTTCGTGTACGTGGGCTTAATGAACTGCGCGTAGGGCACGAAGGTCGTCGGAGTAGGTAAGAAGACGCCCGAATCGATCGCGGTATAACTGGGCTGCAACCCTTGGCCGTCCCAGGTTACGAACGGCAGGCCACCGGGCTGCGCTGGATAAACGAATGAGTTCGAGGAATTGCCTAGAGGGGGACTGAATTGATCGCCAATCCACGTTCCGCACGACTGACCGTATGGTGAACATCCGATGTTATCGTCGCAGCCAACGCCGGAGGGGTTGATGCAGTACCCGATGACGTTGCCGCTCCACACGCCATAACCAGCTTGACCACCAATAACTATTCCGCTTGGATTGCTGCCCATCGGGCCGATGTTTACATTCGACACGCCCGTGAATCCGGTCCCAACCAGGAACATTTGCGAGGATTGTGTATTTCCGCCGCTGATCTCTCCCGTCCCCGACAAAGTTCCAGTATAGATATCGACCGCATCCCCATAAAACTCCGCGTCGTGTATCTGGTAGCTTCCGATCTTATTGACATCGACCCCAAAGTCGCGCCACTCGACGTTGATATTGTTGATCGTCTCGTTGTAGGTTTCCTGAGAATCCGAATAGAAGCACGCGAGGCCGCCGGTGCTGCCGAAGCCGGTGTCGCAGACCACATCATCGACGATGTTGTTCTCGTCGTTCGAGATGCCGCCGAAATTAACGCACAGGCTCACGTTGCCGCCGCATTCGATATTCTGAATCTTCCAGTGCGTCGGTGGCGTGGAGTTGTTGGTTCCGGCAGAGGCGGGAGCGCCCGGACCCTGCGTGGACGGACTGGATGTTCCGTAACCGTTGATGTCGATAAATGCGCCGGGCGCGTTGTTCGGGTCTTCTAGCGCAAGCCGCGAGATTTTGGAGTCCGCAGACTGGTTGCCGTTGATAATTCTGCCGCCGACCGGACCATCCCATTGCAACTGGCTCGGGCTTCCGTCCACGCCGGTCGAGTTAGCGCCCAGAAACCCCCCGCCGATCATGCCCCACAGACTCACTCCCTGCGACAGCGGATAGGGGTTCGCGCAGCCCGGAACATAGACCGCCGAACATTGAAACGAGTTGGACAAGCACGATGCGTTGACCGCGCTTTGAAATGCAGGCGCGTCGTCATGGCGCATCGTGAAGGTGCCAGTCTGACTCGGCGCAACCGACAGCGTGATACTCAGTCCACTGATATTCGTAATCTGCGCGTCGTCGTCCGCCGCCCACGCGCTTGCGGAACTGCCTTCGCTATCTTCGGCGACGCCAAATCCGTTGCCGAAATCGAAGTAGATATCGGCAGGGGGATTGACGCCGCCTTCTATAATCCCCACCTGTTTGACCGCCTGAATGCCAGTTGGAGTGCAGCTTGCGCCCGTGCAGCGCTGGATCACGTAGCCGGTGGCGTTCGCGTCGTCGGTCCATTGAAGGACGTTGTTATTCCCGACGCTCAGAACCGCCGCGCCAGTCACGTAAATGATATTGCTCCGCGCCGACCACATCCCGTTAAGGCCGGCGCCGATTCCCGTCTGCCCGGTCGCGCGAATCGCGTAGCCATAGACCGTCGCGCAGGAAGTATTGTGGCCAGTCGCATAGGTGGCAGTGTCGGTGTTGCACTGTCCGGTAAGCGTGTTGTACTGAAAATTCGGCTGGCTTGGGCCGCCATTGTAGATATAGCCATTTAGCGTGACGCTGGTCAGGGTCGGCGTCGCGAGAGTGTTGCTCGCGCCCGCATGATCGAGCTTGACGTATTGACCGGCCTTGAAATCGCCAATCGCGCCGACGGTGACGATGGGATTGCTCGCAGTCGCCGCCGCGCTCTCGGTCGTAGTCGAGCAGACCGCGCCATATTTCGGATTAGTCACATCGATCCGGCCCGCGATATTGAAGCCGTTCAGCGCAGCCGCCGTACTGCTCCCGCTCGCGGCGTTCGCTCCGCTCGCCACGACAGGTGTCTTGCCACCTAATACGGTGCTGACCGTGTTCGCGTTCGAGGCGCCGGTTACATCGCCGCCCATAGATAGATTGCTCGCGCTGGTCGCGCAGCTCCAGGCTCCGTTCTGACCCATCGCCCATGCACCGGCGCCGCCGCCGCCGCAAGGACTGACTTTCTGGCAATCGACACAATAGAAAAGGGTCCCATCCTGTTCGGCGGGTAGATTCGCGAAGCTGAGGCTCACGATCGCAGGTGAGATTGGCTGCGCGCCTGAAAGGCGGTTGTTAATCGCGTTCCTGAAGAGAAGCCCTGCGTTGGTTCCGGTATAGTTCGGGATCGGCTGGTACGCGCCGGACGGCGGCAGGTTCTGCGCGGTTGACGGAGACAGCGGGAAGAACGTGGCAATGAGCGCGATTAGCATAAGAGTCAGGATTTTTCGATTAGCCATTTCATAGCCCTCACATTGCAGATACTGATCTGCCATGGGGGCGGGATTTTTATAAGGCTGAACTGTTCAGCCATGAACAAACCTGGCAAAATCGCTAAATCTAGCCCTGACGGTGAACTTCAGAAAACCTCAAGAAAAGTCAGAACTATTCGACGTTTTGACTGACTATCTTGTGAAGGCCTTATACCATATGGGTCACACAGTTTTCGCGAGAATTTCTTGAAGCCGATCGGCGTAGGTGTTGCGACCCTCGATGATTTTGCGCTGACCTGCCGCCGCGATCGCGCGCCGATCGGCGTCGCGTGCGAGCCATTGGCCGACCTTGGCGGCCATTTCATCCGGCGAGGAAAAGAAGACCGCTTCGCGATCTTCGGCGAAGATCTCCTGATGCGCCGGCGTTCGCTCGGTCAGCATGAATCCACCGCAGGCCGGAAGTTCAAAGGTACGCATCACGTGATCATCGCGATTCGCGCGCCGCACCAGGTTGATTGCGATTTTCGCACCGCCTGCCGCCAGCCGGAAGTCGCGCCCGATCGCGGACCCGCGCCAGTAGCGCTTGAGCGCGGAATAGCGATCCCAGTAGCCGCCGTAGAGGTTCAGGCGCAACTCGGGCAGCGCACGAATGAGGGTCTCGAAGTAGGGGGCGCGATCCGCGTCGCCGCCGCCAATAAACATCGCGTCGCAATCGTACCGGCGATGCTCTTCGGGCGTCGCGGGCGCTTGCGGAAAATGAACTTTCGGTTTGTAGCCGAAACGCACGTAGGCGACGCGCGCGCATCCCGCCCGAATCACGTCGTCCATCATCGCGCGTTTGGTGCATACGTATAAGTCATAGCGCGGAATCGATTCGATCAGGTCGCGCGTGTTCGCCGCGGAATTGAACGGATCGTCGGTCGCCCAATTCACCATCGCCGCGCCGGATACCTCGCGCACCTGGCGCAAAGTGGCGGGCGAGAAATAGGCGCCCTTTCCCATCAGAACAAGCTCCGGACGAAAGCGCCGCGCCTCGGCGACGATCGCCGCGTTGAGCGCCCGATACCCCGCGGGATATCCGCGCACGCGCCCGACGATGCGGCTTGCGATCGAGTTCCGTGTGGGCAGATATTTTGCCTCATCGAAAAACACAAACTCGCATTCACCGCGCTCCGCCTTTTGCTCGAGCGCCTCCAGGAAATGCGCACTCGCGGGCGCGTACGCGCTGGTCTCAGTGTAGAGAATTCGCATTGGTGCTAAGCGCGAACCCGAAACGTCGCGCGATGAGCGACGCCCAATCGCGCAACCCGCGGCCGCCCGGAACCCCGCTGGCCCGGAGCAGCCACTGCCTGATCGGAACCGTGAAGCCGGTCTTGGGCCGTGCAAGCAGTTCTTCGCGAATCGATCCGCGCAAAACCGCCGAGAGCAAATCGGCCTTGCTCATTTCCGGATGCGCCGCGACCGCGGGCATCACCTCGCGCAGCATCGGCAGGTCAACCATCGGCATCCGGATTTCGATCGAATGCGCCATCCCGGCCCAGTCGGCGTCACGCAGCAACTGATTGCGCATGTACCAGGTCATCTCGAGCGCGGCAATTTTCAAATGATCGCCTTCGATACCCGCTACGCTGTGCTCCATCGATTCAACCGGGTCGAAGTCCGCAAGTCCCGCTTTGACCACGTCCGGAGCCAGCACCGATTCCAACTCCCACGGCATGAAGAGCGCCCGCCGCATCAGATATGCGGCGCCGAATGAGCCGCTATATTCCAGAATCGAAGCGTATTTTGGCGACGCCAGGCGAGTCGCAATCGGCGCCGAGATTCGCCGCAAGCCCGCGCCAAACGATTTGCCGGGAATCATGCGCCCCAAGCTGACCAGACGCGGCACCTGCCGATAGCTCGGATACCCGCCGAACATCTCGTCACCGCCGAGACCCGACAGCGCCGCTTTAAACCCGAGCGCCCGCGCCGCCATGCTGACGAAATAGGTATTGACGCCGTCGATGCTCGGCTGGTCCATCGCATCGAACAGCGCACAGCTTTGGGCTTCGAAATCGTCCTCCGATACCCAGCGCGCGTGATGTCTCAGTCCGAGCGTCTCGGCGATCTCTGCCGCACAGACGGTCTCGTCGGCAGAGCTGCCGACATACTCTTTGAATCCGAGTGTGATCGAATCTATCCGCGCGGGGCCGGCCTGCACCGAGCGCGCCGCGATACTGCTCGAATCGAGTCCGGCCGACAGAAACACTCCGACCGGCACGTCCGCGATCAGATGCTGATTGACGCTGCGCCCCAGAGCCTGTTTGATGCATCGCGCGGGCCCTTCGCCATCGTCAGGCCGCGCACTTGCGCCGATCCCGGCCAGTTCACGGCGGATATCGCAGAACTGCGTGACCCGGCGGGCGCCGCCCGCTTCGACCGTCAGGCAGCAGCCGGCGGGTAGAGCTTTGATCTTTTTGTAGATCGTAAATGGCTCAGGCACCGAGCCGAGTAGAAAGAATCCCACCTGCCCTGCCGTATCGAGGTCCGGCGCGACGGCGCCCCCGCGAAGGATCGCTTTCACCTGAGATGCGATCCGGATCGTGCCGCCGTCGTCGGCGTAATAGAGCGGCTTCATCCCGAACGGATCGCGCGCAAGCACCATCCGCCGCGCGGCAGCGTCCCAGATCGCAATCGCGTACATCCCGCGGAGGTAATCGAACATCCCGACGCCGTGGGCGGCATAGAGATGGAGCAGAACTTCGGTGTCGGAGGCCGATCGGAATTGATCTCCATCCGCTTCGAGCGCGCGGCGCAACTCGCGGTAGTTGTAAATCTCGCCGTTGAAGACAATCTGGAGCGTGCCGTCGGCGGACGCCATCGGCTGCGCTCCGCTATCGCTCAGATCGACGAGGGCGAGCCTGCGATGCGCCAGTCCGACGCGGCGGTCCGCGCAGAGCCACATCCCGGCGCCGTCGGGACCGCGCGCGCTCATCGCCTCGCGGATCTTCAGCAGCTCGGCTTGATCGACGGGCGCGGCTTCGGCGCCATAGGCGAATATCCCCGCGATCCCGCACATCTATGTTTGCCCTCTACTCAATACGAGGCGGCTCACCAGTGGATGAACCATTTCGGCTATTCGATCGTTGCCGTCCTGGCCACTGAGTATCGTCTCGCTCCGAGTGGAGATTTCTGAGCGCGTCATCTTATGAACCGTCCAAAGATGTTGCCGCGCATGCCGGCAAGCACCTCGAATCGATTGACCAGCCGCTCGTACGCAACACCGGCAACAAACGGCAGCGGATGGAACACGAGGTAGCTCGGGTCTGGCTCGTACATCGTGAGTTCTATCGCCGAGAAGGCCGCCACGTTGGCCAGGCGCCTCAATCGCCGCCGCGAGTTCATCCGAAAATAAGTCGGCCACGGTTCGTGAACCTCTTTCGCCAAACCGCGCGCGCGATTGGCGATCAATCTGTGCAATCGGTGAGGAGTCGCACTGGCGGCCAGGCCAACATAGTGAAAGCGGTTGGGTGTGCGAAAAAAGTAAGAGGCGCCTGGTTTCAAAACCCGCCGCACTTCGCGCAAGAAAACTAATGGGTCCGCGATGTGCTCCAACACGAAGTCGCTGAATGCCAGATCAAAGGTACTCTGCGAAAAAGGGAGCGGCGCAGGCGGTTCGTAGACGTACGCCTCGTCCAACTCGGGGTTCTCAAGAACGCACGGGTCCACATCAACCCCGATGAGTCGGGCCACCTCGCCTTTTAGGATTCGCACCGTTTGTTTCGTCGCCGGGCCTGCGCCGAGGTTGAGGACCACTGAATTGGGCGCCGCCAAAGCGCGAACCCAGCGGTAGAAAGCCACAGTGCCGTTCCGCCACCCGGAAGGATAGTACCGATCCTTCAGTCGTTGCACCCGCACCGTCGTCATGGCTAGGCCGATCGGAGCCCGCCTTTGGCGGCGACCGGGTCCGCCGGGGGAATCTGCCGCGCAGTTTCGTAGCACGCCGTCATCCGGTCGCCATAAGAGTCCCAGCCGCCGAGGGATTGAACGCGTGCGAGGGCGGCGCGGCCCATCGCCTCGCGCGCGGCGGGGTTTTCGCGCAGATATACCAACTTCTCGGCAATCGCCGCGGGATCGCGAATCGGAACGATAAAGCCCTCGACGCCGTCGGTGAATAGGTCTTCCGCTCCCGTGTTCGTGGTAGCGATCACCGGCACTCCGCACGCCATCGCCTGCGCCTGGACCAGCGCTAAGCCGTCTTGCACCGATGGAAGCACGAGCACGGAAGCCTGCGAGTAAAACTCAGATAAGCGATAGCGCGGGATCACTCCGAGGTGACGGAAATGGTCGCGGTAACGGACAAGAAAGGGCCTTATTTCGGTATCGACTGATCCGATTAGCCATGTCTCCTGGTTAGGAATCCGAGATTTTGTGACAGCCTCCAGTAGATAGTGGATGCCTTTTTGGACCGAGGATGTGCCGACGAACAGCACCCGGAAGACCGCGTCGCGCTTGGGCATCGGATGGAATATCGACAGATCCACGCCGTAGGGATTCAGCCGCAACTTGGTTGCCGGCACGCCGCACTCGACGAACGAGCGCATCGCAAACCCCGACGGCACCGAAATGAGATCGCAGAACTCATAATCCGCCAGCTCACGCTCGATTAGCCGCGGTTCGGTCGCACGAAACGGGATACCGACGCGCGCATATTCCTCGCGCAGAATCTCATTCTGATAAACGATGTGCGAGGAGCCGCGGTCGCAAACTGTGAGCGCGCCAAAGCGATCGTGAGCCGCGCGATGCGACCTGATCCCGAATGACGACAGGCAATGGAAGACCTCGCATGGCACGACGCGATCGGCCATCCAGCGGTCGAACGCTTCGATGGTCGCGAGGTTCATGCGGTCGCGCAGGCCAGCCAGGCGAAGTTTTCCAAGAACGTGAGTTGCGCCCATCAGCCACGGATAGGTGCTGACCTTCGCGCGCGGCAGTCCATCGACCTTGAAGGCCGGATAAGCGGTGTAGAGCCGCGTCAGATGGCCGAGCCGTTCCATCTGCCGCGCAAGATCGAACGCATGAAAGCGCCCCGCACTGGCGACGCAAACTTTCATGACAGTGGCAACTCGTGCGGAGCCGCGGAAAGACACTGACTGTATTGCGGATGTGAAAATCGATGATCGATGTAGATCTGTTGGTGCCAATAGCGCGGTATGGACCGCTCGAAAGAACAGTGGGCGGGCGATAGCATCGCGTCAGAATGCGCTGAATTGTATTCGGCGATCGCGGCGCGCTCTCCGTTGCGCTCGCAATACAGATTGTCCGGAGAACCGATTATGTCGTCGAACCAGCACCACACGCGCGGGATCCGGTGTTCGGCGTCGAGTATTGCGAGCGCACGCGCCGTTGATGTGTAGAGGTCAAGATCAAACATCACCGCCCCCAGCGGAGCCGAGGGCTCCGGCCTGAACTCGGTCAGCGTTCGGACCACATCGCCAAGCCTGAGTTCCGCGCGATTGCGGATTCGTTTCTTCAGCCGCTCCACGTCCATCCTGAACAACCCCGCGGGCCATGCGTACGGAAGGTCGCGCGGATCGTCACTTGCCGGAAGACCGGTTGCAGCGTCAAACCCGAACACGCGAACGCTCACGCCCGTCGCACGAAACACCTCGTCGGCGTGATCGCACAGAGCGAGCAGTCCATTTCCACCCGCTACGCCCATTTCCACGACAGTAATCGCGCGATGGCCAAGGGCCTTGGCCTGCAGCGCCGCGCTGTACACGCACCATCCGTAGAACGGGCGCTCGACGGCTTCGATCGCGAGCCGATTGGCATAGCTGCCAAGTCTGAAACGCTTCGCAAGCTCGCGGACGAGCCTGACACGAAGTGGCTCAGGATAGGCTGAAATCCGCAGGATTCGATCAATCGAAGGCATGAAACCGCCCCGCACCGGCGACGGCGAGATTCATAGCTTCGCCGCCGGCGCATTGCAGATACGTGGATGGATCGATCGCGCCCGCGTGGAGCGCCGCCTTATGCGGCAGAAACAAAAGCTCCTTCGCCCGATTTTTTATTTTCCGAGTGGCCGGCATGACTCATCTAGCGCGGTTTCTCTGCGACGACCGCGATACTCAGGTAAGGCCGTGCGAGCGCGTCGGTCACCGGCCGATCCGCGATTCGCAACCCGCGCAAAGGAAACGTCGCCGCCCATCCCAGCGTCGGCGAAGTTTCGCTCGCCGCGCGCATCAGGTCGGTTACCCTCTGCATTACGACGCCGCTTGCAAATTCCTCGGCCGTCGTCGCCAAGCCGGCGTCTGCCAGAAGCGCGCGCATCTCGGCATGAGTATATCCCCATCGCACATGGCCGCCGTCTTCGGTTTCGGAGAGCTTGTCGCCGCGCAGCGGAGGACAATTTTTGTATGGAGTCGAAACAAACAGGCGTCCGCCGGGTTTCAGCATCGCGGCGAGATCGCGCGCCAGTTTGCGGTCGTCCATGATGTGCTCGATCGTCTCGAGGCAGATCATCTGATCGAATTGCCCCAGCTCGGCGCGCATCATGTCGAGCCGGCGCAAATCGCATGGCAGGAAGCGGGCGCCCGCGATTTCGAGCATCGCGGCGCGTGCGATCGCCTTGCGATTGTTCGCTTCATCAAAGGACAGGCCTACGGCCTCATTGCCGATCCGGGCGGCATACATAGTGAATGCGCCGTTGCCGCATCCGGCGTCGAGCGTGCGCAGAGGTCCCGGCTTCAGATGGCGCCGCAGCCAAATGAAGCGGTCATAAACCAGCGGATCGCCCTGCATCACAAGCGCGCGCCATCCGAACAGCTTGAGCAGCGGATCGGTCATTCGGCGGCCACAGACTCGCGCGGCGGAGTCCAAGCCAAGATCAGCAGTTCCTCGCCATCTCTGTCGAGCTGAGCGAACTCGCCCGCTTTAAGCGTAGCGAGGACCTGCTGATCGAATGGACCCGAACCGAAGTGTGCGGAAGCGAAGCCATGCTCGAGCAGAGCCTTCCCGAGAAATTCATGCGAAGGCGCAATCGGATGATCTTGACCAATCCAATGCCAGAATAACCCGCCGCGAGCCGCGCGGCCGGTGAAGTTGGGAATCATTGCGAATAGCAAGCCGTCCGGCGCAAGCAGACGGGCAAACAGATCAAAAGATTTACCGAGGTCGGGCAGATGCTCGATCACATGACTGGAAAAGATGACGTCGAAAGATCCGGGTTCGAGGTTTTCCAGCGCCGCGGAGCTATCAATGATGTTCACGCCAAGTTTGTCCGCACCAAATCGCGCGCGTGGCCTGGAAATTTCGAATCCGGTCGCCGCAAATCCAGCCTCGCCAAGTTGACGCACCCCGTAACCCCAGGAGCATCCGTAATCCAGCACACGCCCGCGAACTCGAAGCGCGCGCAGTGCTGCGATCTTGTGGTTGAAATTGAGATTCCCGGGAAATCCGTCGCAAAGGAAGCGGCTGAGTTCAGCGTCGGTTGGAAGGATCGTGACCTCGGGTTCGTCGTAGGTCTCCTGATATCGCTCCTCGTTTTCTGCAACTTCTTCCGTCGGATACCGGAACATCAGTCCACAATCTTCACATCGTATAACTTCCACGATTATTTTTTTTCGCCCGAGCAAACATAGCCGGTCCGTCTCGTGGCAGTAGGGGCAGGCTCGCGGCTGCCCGCGCAGCCGATGCCGCATGACCCGGATCAGATAATCCAGCTTTGCTCGTGATAGGCGCATTCAAAATTTTCCCGAGCCCTCAAGAGTTCGCGGCGGCCCGGCAGCCCGTCATCGCGAGGATGCGGTCGAGGACCGGGGCGAACGCCCGTTCGTAGTTGTATTTCTCCTCGTGCGCGCGCCGCGCCGCGAGGCTCATCGTTGCGGGCGGGACCGCTCAATGGAGGCCGCGCCCTGACTGGTGAAATCGCATCGCTCGATTCCATGGTCGCGACAGAAATCGAGCCACGCGCTGTGACCCAGAATATCGTCGCTCCACATGATCCCGCCCGCTCTCACATACGGATATGCAGCCTTGAATTCCCACATCATGTGCTCGTAGGAGTGGTCGCTGTCGTGTATGAAGATGTCGATCTCGCCGAGCGATTCGAGCAGCGGCGGAAGCTCGACGCGAGCATCGCCGGCCACAACGCTATGCCGATCGAGGAGTGCGTCCGGGATTGCCCAGCCAGAGGTTAGTCCGTGCGGCGTGAACGAGTGGCCCTCCGATGGGCTTAGATCACCAGCCGGCGCGGGCGGCGGCGCCAAGTCGATCGTCCATAGATGTCCGGCGGCATTGCGCCGGAGCGCGCGCAGGATGAATGCGGACGATTTTCCGGGAGTACCACCGGTCTCAATTATTTTCCGCGGTTGGATCAATCGGCATAGCGCGTACAGGGCCACGCAGGAGAAAAACATGGTGTTGCCGTTTTCAGCAACCATAAAATCTGTTGGAAGCGGAAAATAGTTGGTATGCCTGCGGTAGCGCGAGCGCACATCGGCGATAAACTCGCGATCGTTCTCGGCCTCGCGGCACATCGCGCTGACATCCGCGGCCGATGCGCCCGTCAAACGCGCGAGCGACTTGTTGCGGAGTTCGCGCATGCGTGAGTACTGAAGAAAAAGGCGAGCCCGATAGCCAATCGCGCTCGGGCGACGCAGTGCAATACTCGCGGCCTTTAGCCAGTGCATAAGTATAATTCTCCCGCGGCGGGAACACACGTTTACGCTTTGATCGAATCCGCAAGCTCGGTGAGACGCTCCAGCACCGGAGCGAACAGGCGCTCGTAATTGTACTTCTCTTCGTGCGCGCGGCGCGCCGCGAGGCTCATCGCGAGGTAGCGCTCGCGGTCGGCGAGGATGAACTCGATCGCGCGCGCGATCGACGCCGGATCCTCGGGATTCGCGTAAGTAACCCACGGATCGCCGGCAAAGAACTCGCGGAAGCTCAAGCGATCGGGCACAACGACGGGCAGTCCCCACGCTGCGTACTCGAAGAGTTTGTTGGGCGACGACCCTGAATGCTGCCAGTTTGGATTCGCCGCGCGGTAAAGTACCAGGCCCGCGCATGCATCCTGCGCGCGCCTCATTCGTTCGGGATCCGGCACCCA
>JBOHWH010000202.1:0-18600 GCA_050736695.1 Binataceae bacterium (SeqCode)
GCTCAAGAGCAGGTCACAGGCAAACAGCTTGTGGCGCCAAAACGCTTTCGTGCGCGGCAGCCGCACCGCCGCCAGCAGCCCCGCAAAAATCGCGGGCGTGGCGGCGCGGCACCTCGCCGACCGCGAAGCGACGCCGACGGGCGCGCGCGTCATCGACCTCAAGCGCGGGAACGCGTGAGGGCGTGAGCAAAGACTGGGCAAACAATCCGTCCGATCGCGCCAATCTGTAAGATTTATTTGGTGCGCCGGCGCGGACTCGAACCGCGGACCCGCTGATTAAGAGTCAGCTGCTCTACCAACTGAGCTACCGGCGCACCGCAGAGATGCTTTCGTAGCAGGATGTGTGGGGTGAGTGAAGGGATTTGAACCCTCGACCACTGGAGCCACAATCCAGCGCTCTACCAACTGAGCTACACCCACCACTTCGCGAGCCGATCGAATTCACCCTCTCAGGGCTCGATGCCCAAAAGTTTTTCGTGGCGCGCCAGAAGGGATTCGAACCCCTGACCCGCGGCTTAGAAGGCCGCTGCTCTTTCCACCTGAGCTACTGGCGCTAAATCGGGGCGAGCCGATTTGAACGGCCGACCCCCTGCTCCCAAGGCAGGTGCGCTACCAGGCTGCGCCACGCCCCGTGACGCTAGGAATTAACACACGGATCGAAACCTCTCAACGGGCACCGCGAAATCGCGGGCGAGCCGCGCAGATTTTTCGCTCGTCGCGAGGATCTGGTCGCATCGCGGACCGCAATCGGCGCGATCAGACACGCGCTCCAGGAATTTTTTATACGATCCCATGATCGCCTACCTCCGCAAACTTCGCACTGCATGATCGATACTTCCGGCAGTCGATCGGCTGCGTCAGACGAATCGATTTGTCGAGGTGTGGCGAAAAAATCGCATCGTGCAAAAACCCTGCAATATCAGGCAGAATCGGCTGAGAACCAACGCCCATACGAGTCGCAAATCGCAAATCGCGAAGAGTTTTTGAATCCACTCTCCACGAGATCATTATACTTTGTGCGCGGCATCGCTTTTGCTCCCTAGCCTGGCAGCGCTGCACTATCTCCTCCCCCGAGAAACCACAGCGCCTGTCTCCAAGCACGGCCGGGTTACTGCCGTAGGTTCCCCACCCTCGGTCCCCAACGGTAACCCGGCCATTTCTTGTCCGGACTTGTCGCTACAACAGCGCGCGCCGCATGTCGGCGAGCACCGAGCCGAGAAACGTGATGAACCGCGCCGCCATAGCGCCGTCGATCACGCGATGGTCGTACGACAGCGACAGCGGCAGCATCAGGCGCGCGACCAACTCGCCGTCGCGATAGACAGGCTTGGCCGCCAGCTTCGACACGCCAAGAACCGCAACTTCCGGCGCGTTGATTATCGGCGTGAACGCGGTCCCGCCGATTCCACCGAGGCTCGAAATCGTGATGGATCCGCCCTGTATGTCCATCGGCTTGAGTTTGCCCGAGCGCGCGGCGGTCGCGAGGTCGGCGGTCTCATGCGCGATCTGCAGCACGCCTTTTTTGTCCGCGTCGCGCAGGACCGGCACGACCAGTCCTTCGGGCGTGTCGGCGGCAAACGCGATATTGAAGTATTTCTTCAGGATTAGATTGTCGCCGTCGAGCGACGCGTTGAACTCCGGAAATTCCGTCAGCGCCGCAACCATCGCCTTGATGATGAACGCAAGGATTGTTACTCGCACTTTGTCTTTGGCGTGAGTCTCGTTGATCTCGCGGCGCAGCGCTTCGAGGTCGGTTACGTCGGCTTCATCGAACTGCGTGACATGCGGGATCATCACCCAGTTGCGCGCGAGGTTCGCCTTCGCCACCCGCCGGATGCGCGAGAGCGGACGCGTCTGGACTGTGCCGAAGCGCGTGAAGTCCACCTTCGGCCACGCGAGTAGATCGAGCGCCACGCCCGTTCCGCTTCGTGCGCCCGCAGTGCGGGCCATAGCGGACTTTACGAATTTCTCGACGTCGGTGCGGAAGATCCGCCCCTTCAGCCCCGAGCCGGTGACGTGTGCCAGATCGGCTCCGAGCAGTCGCGCGAACTTCCTCACCGACGGACTCGCGTGGGGCTTTGCGCCTGGACGTTCGCCGGAATGCTCGGGTAATCCCGCGACGTCTTGCTGCGCGGACGCCTCGGCGGCGGGCTGCGCCTTAACCTCGCGCGCGGGGGACTCGGCTTCCGGAAATTTATCTGCCTTGGGAGACTTATCAGGGAGTGATTCTTCGGTCTTCGGTGCTGACGTTTTTGCGGCGGTCTTCTTTTGTTTCGCCGGTGATTCCTTGTGAGGCTCCGTGACGGTTTCCTTCGGCTGCGGCTTCGCCGCGGTATCGGCGGCGGGCGCGGCGTCGGCTTCTATCACCGCAATCGACGACCCTTCGGAGATCTTGTCGCCGAGCTTTACTTTGATCTCCTTGACCACGCCGGCTTGCGGCGACGGCACTTCCATCGTGGCCTTGTCGGATTCGATCGTGATGAGCGAGTCTTCGGCGCGGACGCGGTCGCCCGGCTTGACCATCACCTCGATCACGTCCACATCGGTGAAGTCGCCGATGTCTGGAAGCTTGATCTCGAGCAGCGTTCCCATCGGCGCGCTCTACACCGTCACCGGGTTGGGTTTTTCAGGATCGATTTCGTACTTCTTGATCGCCTCGGCGACGCGCGAAGCGGGAATCTGTTCTTCGTCGGCGAGGCTTTTGAGCGCCGCGAGCGCGACGTAGTGGCGATCGACCTCGAAGAATCGGCGCAGTTGCGCCCGGTAGTCGCTACGCCCAAAGCCGTCGGTCCCGAGCACGCGGTAGCGCCGTCCGACGAAGGGGCGAATCTCGTCGGCAAACGTCCTGATGTAATCGGTCGCGGCGACTGCCGGTCCCTGCCTGTCGGCCAGGCAGGTCTCGACGTAGCTTTTTCGCTGCACGCTGGTGGGATGGAGCAGGTTCCAGCGCTCGACCTGCAGTCCCTCGCGCCGCAACTCGGTGAAGCTCGGCACGCTCCACACGTCGGAGGCGATTCCGAAGTCGTCGCGCAACAGGTCGGCGCCGGCGATTACCTCGCGCAGGATCGTTCCCGACCCCATGAGCTGCACGCGCGGCGCTTTTGCCTTGCCGCCGTCACGCAGCAGGTACATCCCCTTAAGGATCCCCTCGCGCGTGCCTTCGGGCATCGCGGGATGCGCGTAATTCTCGTTCATCAGGGTGATGTAGTAGAAAACATCTTCCTGCTCGTGGAGCATCCGCCGCAGTCCGTCCTGGATAATCACAGCGAGCTCGTAAGAATACGTCGGATCGTAGGCGACGCAATTTGGAATCACAGAGGCGAGTACCTGGCTATGGCCGTCGGCGTGCTGCAAGCCTTCGCCGTTGAGCGTAGTGCGGCCGGAGGTGCCTCCCAGCAGAAAGCCGCGGCATCGCATGTCAGCCGCGGCCCATGCGAGATCGCCAACTCGCTGGAACCCGAACATCGAGTAGAACATGTAGAACGGGATCATCGGCAGGTTGTGCGTGCTGTAAGAAGTGGACGCCGCAATCCACGAGCACATCGCACCCGCCTCGTTGATTCCCTCTTGCAGAATCTGCCCCTGCTGATGCTCGCGGTAGAACATCAACTGGGCGGCATCGACGGGTTTATAGAGCTGCCCGACCTGCGAAAAAATTCCGAGCTGCCGGAACATCCCTTCCATCCCGAAGGTGCGCGACTCGTCGGGAATGATCGGTACCACGCGGCTGCCGACGTTCTTGTCGCGGAGCAGCGTTGCGAGGATCCGCACGAATGCCATCGTGGTCGATATCTCGCGATCGTCGGTGCTTTTGAGCTGCGTCTCGAAAGTGGCGAGCGGCGGAATTTCGAGCGCGGCGGATTTGATCCGGCGCTGCGGAATCGGGCCGCCGAGCGCCTCGCGATGTTTCTTCAGGTACTGCATTTCCTCGCTGTCATCGGGCGGCCGGAAAAACGGCACCTCGGCGATCTGCTCATCCGGCACGGGAATACCGTAACGATCGCGAAATTTTTTCAGCGCCGGCAAGGTCATGTGCTTGGCCTGATGAGCGATATTCATGCCTTCGCCCGAGGCGCCCATCCCGTAGCCCTTGACGGTCTTGGCCAAAATCACAGTCGGCTGTCCCTTATGCGCAACCGCTGCTCGATACGCTGCATATATCTTGACCGGATCATGTCCGCCGCGGCGCAGCTGCCAGATTTCGTCGTCCGTCATTCCCGAAACCATCTCGAGCAGCTCCGGGTATTTGCCGAAGAACTCGCGGCGCACGTAAGCGCCGTCGTTGGCTTTGAACGCCTGGTACTCGCCGTCAACGCATTCCTCCATCCGCTTGCGCAGAAGGCCTTTCTTGTCGCGGGCGAGCAGCGCGTCCCAGTTGCTGCCCCAGATTACCTTGAGCACGTTCCATCCGGAGCCGCGGAAGTTGGCCTCGAGTTCCTGGATGATCTTGCCATTGCCGCGCACGGGACCGTCCAGGCGCTGGAGATTGCAGTTGACCACGAAGATCAGATTGTCGAGTTTCTCGCGCGCCGCCATCGAGATCGCACCCAGCGACTCGGGCTCGTCCATCTCGCCGTCGCCGACGAAGGCCCAGACCTTGCGGTCAGCCATGTCGGCAAGGCCGCGGCCCTGCAGGTATTTCATGAACCGCGCCTGATAGATCGCCATCAGCGGACCCAGGCCCATCGAGACCGTGGAGAATTCCCAGAACTGCGGCATCAGCCACGGATGCGGATAAGATGAGAGTCCGGGAGTGTTCGACTCCTGCCGGAAATTCAACAGGTCCTGCTCGGTGAGCCGTCCTTCAAGGAACGCGCGCGCATAGATGCCGGGCGAGGAGTGCCCTTGCAGGTAGATCAGATCTCCGGGGCGCTCTTCCGTGCGCGCGCGCCAGAAATGTTGGAAGCCGACGTCATAAAGAGTCGCGATCGACTGAAAGCTCGCGATATGGCCGCCGAGCTCCGAACTGGTCGCGTTGGCGCGCAGAATAATCGCGACCGCGTTCCAGCGGATGATCGATCTGATCCGGCGTTCGATCTCGCGATTACCCGGCGAGCGCGGCTCGAGTTCGACCGGGATCGTATTCAGATACGGCGTGTTCGCGTTGTAAGGCAGAAAGGCGCCTTTCGAGCGCGCCTTCGTGATCAAATTCTCGAGCAGAAAATGGCCGCGATCGACCCCTTCGGCATCGATAACCGCATCCATCGCGTCGAGCCATTCGGTCGTTTCCTCTCGGTCGGTATCGGTCTCGCTTTCCATCGGTTTCAATACTCCAATCACTAATGATGCGCCAAACTTACGCGCGAGTTGAGCGATTCACTGGCGCGAGAAGCGGCACGAAATCGAGCCCAGCTCCCGATAATCGGCGTGAAACACGTCGCCCGGATGCGCGGCGACCGGGCGCGTGAACGAGCCGCCCAGGATAATCTCTCCAGCTTTCAGCGTGACGCCATGCGCCGCGAGCTTGTTGGCGAGCCACGCGACGCCGTTTGCGGGATGATTTAGCACCGCGGCGGCGACGCCTGATTCTTCGAGTTCGCCGTTACGGTAGAGAACCGCGGCGGCCCATCGCAGATCGATATCGAGCGGACGGACCGGACGGCCTCCGATAACGATTCCCGCGCACGCGGCGTTGTCGGAGATTGTGTCGAAAACTTTTCGCGGTACTTTGCTTTGCGGATCGATCTGATGGATTCGCGCGTCGATAATCTCCAGCGCCGGCACCACGTACTCGACCGCGTGCAAGACCTCGAAGATCGAGCAGTTCGGGCCGCCGAGCGCCTTGCTCAGCACGAAGGCCAGCTCGACTTCGACCCGCGGCACGATAAATCGTGTGAAGGGAATTTCGGCGCCGTCGGCAAAGAAGGTGTTGTCGAGCAACGCGCCGAAATCCGGCTCGTCGATCTGCGACGACATCTGCATCGCCTTGGAAGTGAGCCCGATTTTGTGGCCGAGGAGCTTTCGCCCAGCCGCAATTTTCTGCGCGACCCATGCATGCTGAATCGCGTAGGCGTCGTCGATCGTAATCGCGGGATACTCCAGCGAGAATTGCCGAATCTGTTGGCGCGTCCTCTCCGATTCCTCCAAGCGCCGCGCCGCTTCCGCGATCTCCGATTTGCTCAGCATCCTGGCTCCGCTCCGGCGCTCCCGGCGATACCGCCGGTGGCACGATTATCGTAGCGCATCCGCGCGCAAAAGTCGGAGCACAAAACTTCTCGCGGTAGTTCACGCGGCGGGGTGAAATCGCCTAAACTGATCCTTGTAAGCTGATTCTTGGACCCTCGGCACACTTCGGCACAACACAGAGGCACGCTATGGCATACGTTGAAGGGCGCACGATTCACGACGCTGACGCGCATATCATGGAGGCGCCGGACTTTCTGGACGGTTATGTCCAGGAAGATTACGCGCAGCAAATCAAGCGGCAGAATATGTTCAGTGCGCTCGGCGAAAAGAGTGGCCGCGATCTGTTCGCGCTCGTGCGCGGGCGCCATGACGACCCGGCGTGGATCGCCGAAGGCGAGCGGCAGATATTGCTGCGCAAGAATTACGAGGCGCTCGGATCCTGGCGGCGTGAGTATCGTCCTCGCGCGCTCGATTGTCTGGGATTCGCGAGCCAGCTCGTCTTCACCACCTCGTTCCTGGGCCTGCTAAACCTCGAGCACGGCGACAATCCGGCAAAACGCGCCGCAGTCGCGCGCGGATTCAATCGCGCGATGATCGATTTCTGCTCGATCGACCGCCGCCTGCTGGCGTCGTGCTATGTACCGCTTGCCGACTTTGCCGAGGCATCAGCGATCGCGCGCGAGGCGATTGCACTCGGCGCGAAGGCCCTGCTCATCCCCTCGCGATGCCCCAAAGGGCACTCGCCCAGCCACATCAGCCTCGATCCGGTGTGGGCGGCGGCGGAAGAAGCGGGAATTCCGATCCTCTTTCACGTCGGCGGGGGCGGGCAGCTCCTGTCGCCGGATTATTTCGTCAACGGTCTTCCTCCGGTTCCCGATTTTCACGGCGGCGACGGAAATTTCCGCTCCGTCGATTACATGGCGATTCCGTATCCGCCGATGCAGACGCTGGCGACGATGATTTTCGATCGGGTGCTCGACCGCTTTCCCCGGCTCAAGTTCGGAGTGATCGAGCAGGGCGCGTCGTGGCTGCCCGGATGGATGCGAGCGATGGATTCAGCGCATACCGCGTTCATCAAAAACGAAGACCGTCTGAAGAAGATGTCGATGCGGCCGAGCGAATTTGTTCGCCGGCAGGTCCGTGTCACGCCCTATCCAGCCGAGGACACTGGCTGGATCATCGCGAATTCGGGCAACGAAATTTGCATGTTCTCGTCGGATTTTCCGCACGTCGAAGGCGGACGAAATCCGCTCAAACGATTCGAAGACACGATGAAGAAAACCACTGAAGCCGCGAAAGACCGCTTTTACACTGAAAATTTTATTGATCTGATGGGAAATGGTCTCGCACCCGAGCTGCGGCGTCCGGGGCGACCTTCGTGAGATTTACGCCTGTTAATAATGGCACCTCGCTGAAAGCTATAGTGCGGTCTTTGTCTCTAACAACCGCCGCTCCTCCATCCAGAGGAGCGGCGGTTTTTTTTTTGGCTCTTACCGTTATCGTAAGAACTGACTAAGGGATAAGCAGGACACGGCCCACAGCCTGACGGCTCTCGATATAGGCATGCGCGGCGGCGGCTTCCGAGAGCGGAAAGGTTTTGTCGATTACTACCTTGAATTCGCCACGCGATGCTTCGTCGATTAGACGCTGGATCATGTTGTGCGCGCGATCGGTTCCTATCTCGGCGCCCAGGAACACTCCTGTAAGCGAACGATTCCCCGCCATCAGAGGCGACACGTCCACCTTCATCGCCTCGCGGCCCGCCGCGCCCACCATCGAGATCCGTCCACGATAGCCGAGCGACCCGATACTGCCCTGAAGCGTCTCGCCGCCGACCGGATCGACCACCAAGTCCACGCCTTTGCCTCCGGTAATCTTCATCACCGACTTCACGACGTCGTCTCTGCGATAGTTGATTCCGTGATCGAGACCGATCGGCTTAAGCCGCTCCAGGCGTTCATCGCTCGAGGCGGTCGCCAGCACCGTTGCACCCGCGCGCTTGGCGAGCTGGATCGCGGCAACGCCAACCCCGCTCGCACCGGCCTGCACCAGCACAGTCTCTCCGGCTTTCAGATGACCGAACTCGAACAGGCAATCATCGGCGGTGCCGAACGGAACCGGAATCGCCGCGGCCAGCTTGATATCGAAGCCCGCCGGAACCGGCCACGCGTTGCGCTCGGGAACCGGCCGCAGGGCCGCGTGCGAGCCAAAGGCGTTGACGGTAGTTACTTTCTGGCCGACCCGCAGGGTTGTCACTTCGGATCCAACCTCGACGATTTCGCCGGCTGCCTGATAGCCAACGATGTGCGGCTTGGTGAGCAGCGCCCCATGCCAGCGGTTGAGCGTATCGCCGCCTTCGATACTCACAGCCTCGACGCGAATCAATACTCCCTTCGGATGGCATTTGGGGTCAGCTACGTCTTCATATTTTAGGACATCGGGATTTCCGTTTTCGTAATATACTGCGGCCTTCATCCAGTTTCTCCTGTAACCGCGCTCTCGGCGGCAAAGTTGAGTAAAAAGTCGAGTACGACAACTACAACGAAGACGGCTCCAGAACCAACCGCTGCTATTAGCCGCGAAGGCGGCGGCGATCGACCAGCGCCCGAAGCCGCTGCGGCAGAGCGCTGCGGAATTCCATCATCGCGCCAGTGACCGGATGACAAAAGCTCAGCGCGTAGGAGTGCAGCGCCAGGCGCCGCGCCGGGTCGGTACGCGCTCCGTATTTCGGGTCTCCAACGATCGGATGGCCCATGCTCGCCAACTGCACGCGAATCTGATGCTTGCGTCCGGTTTCGAGAATTAGCTCGAGCAGCGAATTATTTCCCTGCGTCTCAAGCACGCGATAGCGCGTGATCGCCAACTCGCCGCCGGTGTTCACTCGGCGAACCAGCAAGGAGCTGGTCTCGAGCAGATTGTCTCTCAGCGTGCCTTGCGCCGTTTCCAACGCGCCCTCGACTACGGCGAGATATTTCTTGGTTACCCTTTTCCATTCCCGCTGGAGGGCGGCCTGAATCGATTCGCGCCGCGCAAAAATAATCAGGCCAGAGGTTTCGCGGTCGAGTCGATGAACTATAAACGCCTGCTGCGCATCTGCCTTTACGAGCGTCTTGAGATATTCGTTCAGAATCCGATGCGCGGTCTTTTGCTTCTCCGCCCCCGAGCCCATCGAGAGCAGACCCGCCGCCTTATCGATGACGACTATCGCATCATCGAGATGAACGATCTTGAGGCCCTGGAGCTCGGGCTGCTCGCCTTGCCTGGCATCGCGAGCTGCTATCCGAACCACGTCGCCCGGCACCAATTGAGTGTCGTGCCGAACATTCATCTTACCGGGAACCGTAACCGCGCCAAAGCGGAGCAGGTCTTTCGCCCACTTTCGCGGCCGCGAAGGTTGCCGGCTCATCAGATATGCCAGAAGCTCGCATCTGGAATCGACTTGATAAACGAGATCGCGCGGCATGATTAGATTCAAATCATCGCGGAGAGCGGTTCATCCCGATACTCGCGATGATCTTTTCGCGCGTGATGGGCAAGTCGCGAATCCTGTAGCCGAGCGCATCCGCGACCGCGTTCGCCACTGCCGCGGCAGCCGGGCCTTGAGCCGCCTCGCCGACACCTAACGGCGCGGACTCCGCGGACTCGATCAATCTGACTTCGACCTCCGGGACTTCATCGAATCTGAGAATCGGGTAACTTTCCCATGAACAGGTGGCCACCCGCCCGCGATCGAAGACGACTTGCTCCTTCAGGGTCCAACTAATCGACTGGATAATTCCGCCTTCGATCTGATTAGTCACTCCGTCAGGATTGATTACCAGGCCCGCGTCAATCGCGCAGAACGCTTTACGAACCCGCACATCCTTGTTGGCCTCAACTTCAGCAACAACCGCGACATAGGCCGCGGTATTTTTGTAGCGGCAAAATCCGATCCCGGCGCCGGCACCCTTTACGCGTTCAGCCTTTGATTTCCACTGCGCCATCCGCGCAACGGTTTCCAAAACCATGCGAGCGCGCGGATCTGTCAAGTTGCGGAGCCTGAATTCAAACGGATCGACACCCGCCGCGAGAGCCATCTCGTCCATGAATGACTCGGCGGCGAACACGTTCGCATAGCCACCGAGGGTGCGCAGCGCCGAGGTGCGGAATGGGAGACCGGGGATGCTGTGCAGCACAACTTTTTGGTGGGTAACATCATAGGACGGCTCGGAATTGCGCGCGCCTCCAGCGAATTTCCGTAGGTCTTCGTGCAACTCCGGAAATGGAATCGGCGGATCGACCTCCGACGCTCCAAGCAAGTTGACCGCGCGGCCGCTCGGGCGCCGCCCGTGCGGCGCGCTCCAAATCTCAGTCGACCAATCGGCGATCTGACCGCCGGCACTAACCGCGCCGTCAATCTTCACGACCATCGGCGAGCCAAACGGCGCCCACGCCAGTTCGTCGTCGCGCATCCACTGAACCCGCACCGGACGCGACGGAACCTCGCGTGCGAGGATCGCCGCGTCGAATGCGGCGTCGTCGGCGGCATTGTGCCCGTAGCATCCAGCGCCTTGTACATGGATAACAGTAATCGATTCTTCGTTCATTTTGAGTGAGGCGGCCAGCGCCGTTCGCAGCGGATAGACGCCCTGCGAATGGGTCCACACCGTGAGTGTCGCGTCCTCGTAGCATGCGACCGCGCACGAAGGACCCATCGCGGCGTGAGCGATCGGAGGCTTCGAGTAGGTAGCCGACAGTCGGATGCCACCGCCGGCCGGAGTCACCAGCGGACCATGTTCGGATTCGCTGTCGATCGAGCGCATCGCGGGCAGGCTCTGCGCCCAGTTCTGACTAATCGGATAATTCTCGTCGTCGATCCATTTTGCGCCGGCGCGAAGCGCTTCCAGCGCCTTGACCGCCTGGTACTCGCGCTCGCAGCAGACGGCGACAAAATCGCCGCTGCGCCAAATCTTTACCACGCCGGGTAATCGCGCAACCGCCGACTCGTCGAGAATTTCGAGATGCGCGCCATTCGACGGGGGGCGAAGCACGCGTGCGTGAAGCATTCCCGGGAGCTCGAGGTCCTGAATAAATCCTCCACCGGTTACCTTCCGCGGCAAATCAAAGCGCGCGACACTTTTACCGATGTAGGACGCGCCACGCGGATTACTCAGTTGCGCAGCCTCCACGATCCTGCGCGTCAGATCAACATTGGGAGCCACCTTCCAGTAATCGAGACCCGAGGGCGCGCCGTCGAGCAGAATCGCTCCATCTTCCACCGTCAGGCGCGAGGCGTCGGTCTCGAGCATCTGCGCCGCCTTCCCGACGATCGCCTCGCGGACCTCAGCGCAAGCGATCCTTAGCGAAGTCCCGCCGATCTCGACCGACATGCTGCCCGCGGTATAGCTCTCGTTAGGAGAAAATCGTGTGTCCCCGGAGAGCACCGTAATTCGGGAGAGCGGCAGGCGCAGCTCGTCGGCCGCAATCTGCGCCATCGCGGTAACGATCCCCTGTCCGAGTTCAACTTTGGCGGTGAAAGCGCGGACCACTCCGGGTTCGCTGAAATCAACCCAATCCTCGAGCCGTGGGTTTTCCTGGAGGCTCCACGGAAGCGCGACCTTGCTCACCGCGCGGCTCCCTGTGCGACTTTTCGCCACGCTGATTCGATAGCCTTCACGATCCTGCCGTGCGCACCGCATCGGCAGAGGTTCGAGTCGAGCTTCGCCACTATTTTGTCGCGCGACGGAGACCAGTCGCTTCGAATCAACTCGGCCGCCGTCATGATGATTCCAGAAAGGCAGTAGCCGCATTGGCCAGCCTGAAACTCCAGAATCGCTTGCTGAATCGGATGCAGCTGCCCGCTCGTGCCAAGACCTTCGATAGTGGTGACGGATTTTCCCTCGATCGACCAAACCGGCAACCCGCACGATTTCGCCGCGTGTCCATCGACCAGCACCATGCACGAGCCGCATTGCCCATTGCCGCATCCGAACCTGGTTCCCTTGAGGCCAAGATCGTCGCGCAAAACGTACAGGAGCGGCGTCTCGTAGTGATCGACGGTTACCTCGTGGGCTTTCTGATTTACTATCAGATGGTGCGTCGTACTCATTAGATGTTCCGAGCTCACTTCGGTTAATGACTATTCTGAGTTTAGGTTAAGCAGTCGCGCCGCATTCGCACCGCGGATCGCTGAACGCTCTTCTGCGCCGAGTCTTGTTGCGGCGGCCAGGCGTTCCAGCGGGTCTTCGACGCCCATGTCGAATGGATAGTCAGTTCCTATAACTATCTGGCTGGCTCCCGCGCGCCGAACCAGAAGGTCGAGTTGCTCCGGCGAGTAAACCAGCGAATCGAACCATATTCGGCGAAGATACTGGCTCGGTGCCTCACGACAGGTGTGCGATTCGGGCCGCACGGCCCATCCGTGATCGAAGCGGCTCACACAAAAGGGAAAGTATCCGCCGCCATGAGCGGAGCAGAGTTTGAGCCGCGGGAAGCGATCGAACACTCCACCAAAAATCAGATGCGCCAGCGCAATTGTTGTGTCCGCTGGATTGCCGACGAGATTCGACAGGTAGTATGGAGCGAGCCGCGTTCCGAGCGGACATCCCGCGGGGTGCATAAAGATTAACGCGTCCAACAGCTCGGCTTTGGTCCACAGAGGATCATACTTGGAGTCGGCGACTTCGCATTCATTGACCGAGGTCGAGATGATCACGCCCTTGAGACCCAATCCGCGAACCGCGTGCTCCAGTTGCTCGACCGCGAGATCGGGATACTGCATCGAGAGCGTCCCGATTCCCACCAGGCGGTCGGGTCGGCGCGCGCACATTGCGGCCAACCCCTCGTTAGCGCTGGTTATGATCTTTTGTGCGAGTTCGCGGCCGGCCCAATAATGATAAATCGGCGCGATGCTGACCGCCTGCACGTCGATGCCCATCGCGTCCATCGCGCCGAGGCGCACCTCGAGGTCTGCAAATTTCGGCCGATAGACTGTAGTCATAAGCTTGCGATTGTACGCGGCCGACGCAAGCCCGCTCGCGATCACGGCCAATTCATTCGCACGAGCCCATCCGGGATCCGACCTCGCGATAGCCTCGGATGCGGGAATTATAGCGTGCGCATGAATATCAATTGCGAGTTGACTTTTGAAATTCACTGGAGATGCCTAATCCGCGGGTGCGATTTTCATCCGCCCGCATCACGCTGCGACTGACTATCTCCAATCACCTGAGGCTTGAGGTAGCGGCCGGCTCGGTGCTCGACCATCACGATACCGCAGTTTGCGGGAACGTGCGCCCCTTCCCAATCTCCGGTCATGTGCGACCACATCGCGACCATCACTCCACCGTGGCTCACGACCACGACGTCATCGCCCGGAAAGCGGGCGATTAGTTCGTCGAGGATCGGACCGACTCGAGCGCGAACGTGCTCATAGGATTCGCCGCCCGGCGGCACCCACGACCACGGCCGCGTACGATCATAATCGAGAGCCTCGTAAACTGATTCATACGGCCGCCCCGCGAACTCTCCGGTCTCCCGCTCGTGCAATCCCTCGCGAACTTCGAAAGGCAGCCTCAGTCCCTCGGCGATAATCGATCCGGTATCGCGGGCGCGGACATACGGACTGGCGATGACTATCCGCGGTCTCGCCAGAGTAACGATGCGCGCTCCCGCTTCTCGCGCCTGCCTCCGGCCCAAGTCCGTGAGCGCCAAAGTCATCGGCGTGGTCGTAAAGACACGCGTGACATTGCCTTCGCTCTCGCCGTGGCGCACCAGTATCAGCTTGCCCATGCCGAGGTCTCTGTCGCCCTATCGTTATGCGCCGAAGTCAAAAATCAGATGCTCTTCGGTGAAGAAAATTGTCGAGTGTTGAAAATCGATGAACCTGGCTTCGTCCTGCAGCAGCAGCCGGCCCGCCTCCTGGCCCTCCAGCGTACTCGTCCCCGCGTTCATTTCTTCGACGCTGTCCCACCAGACCTCGGTGATGCCTTCGTAGGGCGGCGCCATCTTGCGCGATTGCGATACAGACGCGCCGGCGTCGGGCATAATCGCATGGCTCTGAATATATTTGCGCGCGTGAATTGCCTTGGCGACGCGCGTCACCAGCGGCCCGTGCTTGCGCAACCAATAATCGTGAAATTCTTCCGCGGAAATGTCCGCGCGCTTTCGAACGATATAAACCAGCTTGATCATGCGGCACCTCGGTTTAGGTTTTCAATCGCCCGCCAATCGCTGCTCCATGATTGCCTCAAGGCGGCCGGTCCGGCAACCGCTGCGCTCAGCTCCGCGCGACCGCTCGAGCCACCGCTCTTGAAAACTGCTGATACGCTGGACTACGACTGGAACTCGAAGTAACGGAGGACTGATGATGACGAAACTCTACGGCAGCTCAAAATCACGCAGCGCCCGGTCGCTGTGGGCGCTCGAAGAACTTGGCGTCAAATACGATCACGTTGCGATGCCCCCGACCGACGCCAAGTCGGCCGATCATCTAAAGCGCAATCCGAACGGGCACATCCCGGTCCTGGAGGATGAGGGCGCGACGGTTTGGGAATCGATGGCGATCAACCTCTATCTCGCGGAAAAATATGGCAAAAATTCGTTGTGGCCCGCGGACCTCGCCTCGCACGCCGACATCTACAAATGGAGCTTCTGGGCCATGACCGAGGTCGAGCCGCACCTCATGGCGATCCTGTTAAATCGCGTGCTGAATCCCACGGATAAGCGCGACGAAAAGGCCGCACTCGCAGCGGTTGACGCTCTGAAGGGTCCGCTCAAGACGCTCGACGATTCGCTGAAGGGCAAGGAATATCTGCTTGGTGGGAATTTCACGATCGCCGATCTAAATGTCGCGTCGGTTCTGAGCTGGGCTGCCATGATGCGGCTGGATCTGTCGGCGACTCCTGCCGCACAGGCGTGGCTGCAAAGATGCCTGGGCCGCGAAGCGAATCAAAAGGTCCGCGCGCTTAAGTGATGCGTGCTTAGTCGACGCGAGGTTCCGCTAGCGCGAGTCCCGATAGAATCGCGCGAGCGTCGCCGCGGGCACGCCCATCCGGTACAGGAGAGGGAAGGTATTCATCAACGCGGCGTAGTAGAGCGGACGTTCAAGAAACCGCCGCCCTGACACGGTGACATTCGCCGGGACGCGAACGATTTTGCCACGCCGTTTCAACCTGCGGCTGAACTCGAGATCCTCCATTAGAGGTAGATCGGGAAAGCCGCCGAGTTCTCTGAACACCGCCGCGCTTACGAAGATCGCCTGATCGCCATAAGGCAGCGAGGTATAGCGCGAGCGCAGATCGGCGAGATGCAACAGGAACCCGAGCTGGCGCGCGCGCGTCTCGGATACCGTCCAGGTCTTGAACGCGCCGGCGATTGCGCCCGGCTGATCCAGCGCTCGATCGATCAGTGCCGATGCATCCGCGGGCAGCGACACGTCGGCATGAAGAAAAAGAATCACGTCGCCGCCCGCGGCCGCCGCTCCGGCATTCATCTGGCGCGCGCGGCCCCGATCGGACTCGACCACTTTGACGCGCGCAAATGAACGAGCGATCGTCGCCGTGTGGTCCGTGCTGCCTCCATCGACGACGATCGCTTCGCCGATTCCGTCGAGACGACTCAATTCTTCGAGGCTTCGGCCGATGCACGCTTCCTCGTTGAGCACCGGAATGACGACGCTGATGCTTCGCGCTGGCTTCGATCGAATCTGCCGAAGGACCACGCTGGTTGCTGGAGCTACGACATCTCCGCGTGCGATCAGTTCCTCCAGGCGCTTGAGGTCCGCGGGGATATCGACGTCGAACCATCGCTCGAGCATCCGCACCTGCAACCCGCGCGAGCGCAGTCGCTCGATCGTCCGCTCGCAGGTGTCGCTCTGACTCCACGGCAGGCCGGACAACAGACCCTCGGGGCATCGCGTGAGTCCGATAAGGTAAAAGCCGCCGTCATCGCTCGGCCCGAGCACCGCCGCGCTGCGCATCAACGCCTCGCGAGCCTGCTCGAAAACTCTTGGCGCAAGGCCAGGCAAGTCACTGCCGACGACAACGGTTGCGTCGGCGCGTTCGAGCCCGTGGCGCAGCGCGCGTTCCATCCGGTCGCCCAGGTCGCCTTCGCCCTGGAGCCAGACTTCCGCATCGGCGAGACCGTCGAAGGCCGGATCGCTATCGGTGACCGCGAGGATCAACCTCGCGTCCGCGATCGTTTGCAGCGCCGCCCAGGTATCTTCAAAAAAAGCGCGCGCCAGATTCGCCGCGCCGTCGGCGCCGACCGCGGGAATCAGCCGGGTCTTCGTCTCGCCGGGACGAGGCGGTTTCGCGAAGACGCAGATGCATAATTGCGCGCCCAAGTTGTGTTGCCGTCTGCGCTTGATAGCGCCTATTGTGGATCGAATTCAATCATGGATTATTTTCACTGGACGCACCTGCTTGCTCAAATAGTTACCGCCGACGGGAAGATCGATTACCAACTCCTGGGCAAGTGCCGCGATCAGCTCGACTTGGTTGTTGCCGAGTTGGCCGCGGCGAGTCCTGAGTCCGCTCCCGGCAGCTTTCCCACCGACGACGATCGGCTCGCATATTGGCTCAACGCGTACAACGCATTCACTCTGCAATCGATTGCCGCCGAATATCCAATATCCTCGGTGTGGAAGACGCGCGACGGCGCGTTCTTCCAGCGCCGTCGCCATATGGCCGGCGGCCGCGCGGTCAGCCTTGACGATATCGAGCATCAAATCCTGCGCGGGCGTTTCGCAGAGCCGCGCATCCATTTCGCGATCAACTGCGGCAGCGCCGGATGCCCCCCGATGCGCACGGCGGCGTTCGTATCGTCGGGCCTGAACGACGCTCTGCAAGCCGCAACCGAACAATTCCTCAGGAACGAGTGGAATTGCCGGATCGACGATGCACACCGTCGTATCTACGTCTCGCGCATCTTCAAAATGTACGCCCATGATTTCGGAAAGGACTTCACCGGAAGAGAAGGCACCGCCGATGAGTACCGTCGCGGCGTGCTCGATTTCATCTCGCGCCATCTGGGCATCGATCCCACATCGATCGAAGGCTACGAAGTCCTGTACAACACCTACGATTGGGGACTGAACGACTCCGCGCGCGAGCCGCATCTGGGTCCGATTCTTTTTCACGAACCTGTCGAGCATTACTCGGCGGCCGACCGCGAGCTTCGTGAATTGCATCTGTATGAAGGCAACTTCTGCAACCGCACCTGCGACTGGTGCACGATCAACGGCTCGCCGCACGGATGGTATCAGCCGTACTCGCACGAGGTGCTGGAGCAGGCGCTAATGGCGCTCGCAGCGGACGGCAATATAAAATTTTACGGCGGCGAGCCGACGCTCCACGCCGACGCGATCATCGAAGCCATCGGCTACCTCCGCGCGCGCGGCTTCACAGGACTGGTGACGATCTTTTCCAACGGCGTCAAAGCCGGGCGCCTGATCGGGATCTTGGAAAGCGATCCGCGCAGCGAGGCGGTACTGAATTATTCGATTTATCACGGCCGCGATGCTTACCCGCTACCGGCTCACGCCAAAGAACAGTTGGAGGCGTGGAGCGCTGCGCATCCGGGCCGGATATTCAAAGGCTACAAGGTTTTATTCCACGCGGGCGCCGGAACCGCCCGCGCTTACGACCGCGATCGCGAGGCTGAGTACCACGGGAAAGGAAGCGGATGCGTGCGATGCTTCCCTGTGCTCACGACCAAGGGCCGCTTCCACGCCTGTCCGTTCGCGGCCGAAATCGATTCGCCTCATTATGATCTTGGCGGATCCGGGAATGATCCGGCGAAAGTGCTGCGCAACTACCGGACCTTCCGTCGCTGGATCGATGAGACGCTAGACCCCGCCGCGCGCGAGCGCTCCATCAGCAGTTGCGAGCTCTGTCACTCTCGACTGTCAGAGCTACCTGTCCCCGTCTACGAGTGAGCCTCGCGCCCATCAGATTGTAAACTGGCCACAGAAAAGGCATCCGTAAAGATGTATAAGCGTTCGACTCACGATCGTCTTATGTCTAAAGTCAAATGAAGATGGCTTCGCAACCTGCCGGCCACCCTATTATGATTGCGCATGATCAATCAGCCAACTCGGCATCCGACGACGAGATCAGGAGCCGGACTTGTCCGAATTGCTATTTATGCGGCGCTTCGGGACAGTCGCTTTACGAAGGCTTGAGAGATATCTGGTTCGGCAGCCCGTGCGCATGGAGCTTCAAAAGATGCTCGGCCGAGGGCTGCGGGCTTATCTGGCTCGACCCGATGCCGCTGGAAGAAGATATAGGTAAAGCTTACGAAAACTACTCCACCCACTTGCCGACGGAACCAGTCCAATCGAAGCGACGGAGGCTGCATCGGCGAGCGATAGACCTGGCCAAGTCGGCGTATGTTGGAAGTCGTTACGGTTATGGCGACGCTGCGGAACAATCCTCACGCTGGCTTCTGGCTCTCCCGATTTATTTGTCGCCACTGCACCGGCCGGAGTTGGAT
>JBOHWH010000203.1:0-16336 GCA_050736695.1 Binataceae bacterium (SeqCode)
CGCTCAAGGTGTATTCAATGGATCGCCCATAAAGCGCACGCACCGTGTCGGGGTTCTGAAACGCGACTGACGGTGACTCACCTTGCGCCGGCATGCCGTCGAAGATCGTGCCGTCTCCAAGCTTGTCCCAGGACACCAGTTGCGGGAGTGGAGTCCACGGGTCGTGGCTGGACACCAGATCAATCTCGGCCATAATCGGCGGCCGGTTCGCCTTTGCCAGTTCCAGCCGGTGAAATGCCGCCAGGGTATACTGGTCAGGCATAGTCGCGTAACTGAATTTCGGGCCGTGGTAACCGACGTTACGCGCGTCGTAGAGCTTGTCAAAATGGTAAAAGAGCGCTCCCTGCGACCACTTGCGGGTGTCGGCTGGCACATCGGAAACCGTCCGCCAGCCGGCGCGTTTAAACGCCCCGACGAGCGTCATCCGATCGGTGGCAAGAAGTTGATTGTAGCGCCGCTGGTCGTCGACCCACAGCCCGGATTCCATGCTGGAATGCGCCAACCAACTGATGCCGCCAAACGTCGGCGAGGTGAGAAATGCGCTGCGTGAAGAAAACCCGGCAGCCTGCAGCCGGCGGGTTCCTGCCTCGAGCACGGTATCGACGCCGGCTGAAAACGACGAACCATGCACGGCAACGCGGCCATAGCTCTCCACGAACACGAGCAGGACATCCTTGCCATGCAGGCCGGCCAACAAACAGTTGTCGGGAGTATCGGCCAGCGGATCATGCGCAATCTGCGCGGCAAAGACTTGACGATCGACGATGTCACGGGGTAGCTGCTGCAATGTTTGGTAGGCCATGGAGCTCGCGCTGGTGGAAGCCACCGGCCCATGCAAACCTGCCTGCACGCCTGCCATCGCACACGCGATCCAGATGACGCCAAACACGGCAACGGCGCTCTGTGACCCGCGACGGTGGTGTGCAACTGCTCGCATCAACCGCGCGACGGCCAATGGCAGGACCACCATGACGGCGGCGATCAACAGTGCCGCTGCGGCGACGACAACCAACGCTCCGACGTGGCCAACTGTGTCGCGGAGAACGCCCGCGCCGAACGCAAAGTAAGACCAGTCGCCCAGAGTATCAAACGGACGATCAAGGGCCGCGAAGAATCCTATGTCGAGGATCTTCAAGAGCAACAACAAACCGAGGACCACACCAAACGTCACGGCCACCACTCGCCGTGCAACCGCCGGCAGGATGAGAGCCAACACAACGATGACGAGCCCGGCTGCCGGGATGCGCATAAACGCACCTCGCACAAACAGGGTGATCTGATTGGGCGCGACCAACGCAAACCAGACCAGCAACCCGGCCAGCACAGTGACAAACGCGGACAGAAACCCGCCCCGGATTTGCTCCACCTGCCCCGTGTCGCGTTCAACCTGCCGATGGCGCCATAACCACCAGACCTCACGGCCAAACGACTCGGCAAGCAGCGCCGCTGCAACCATCAGCACCACTTCGATAACGACATGTGGCAAGAGATCCGCTGCGGCCACGGTCAGCGCGATGCCCTGGAACGCCGCGACCACCTTGTTCCAGTACCGTGGCGGTGCCGATGCGCGCAGCCACGGCAGCGGCCAACCCGCAGCTACGAACACGTAGCGCGCCGCGCCGATCATGAGCACCCAGACGCCAACCAGTTGGGCGACGTACACGCTG
Organism: Binataceae bacterium (SeqCode); assembly: GCA_050736695.1. GTDB lineage: Bacteria > Desulfobacterota > Binatia > Binatales > Binataceae > JBARDN01. The sequence goes on from JBOHWH010000203.1 coordinate 1,668, forward strand.
AGAACCAGAATCAGCCAGGCATCAATCTCCATGTCGAAGCGCGCGCCAAGCATGGTTACCGTATTCGTATGCCGCGCAACCCAGCCATCGACAGCGTCTAATGCGAGCGCAAAAGCGGCCAGCGATACCAGCGTCATCACCGGAACCGGCTGATAAAGCGCGTCCGCGATCAATGCCGTGACGCCGCCACCCAAGGTCGCGCGCAGGAGGGTTACCCAATCGCCAGGTGTCGGTTCACCGCTGTTGCTGCGCATCAGTCCACGGGCCAACGCGAGGTTGGTCACGACGACGCAGGCCATGCCGGCAACCCAACCAGAAGCGCCAAGACCCACGGTTGCAGCGAGCGTAGCGAGCAGTGCCGCCGCGGCAACCAGCCCGGTGGTCAGCCCGATGATCAGCCTCGTTTGCGACGCTTCCACTCTACCAGCGTAGAGGTACTGCGGAAAAAGTCATACTCTATTCATTGAAAGCTTGGTGAAGAATGGAGTTTGAGGACAGCGGGGCGCGCGCATCCTGGTTACGCGAACCAGGAGTTGGTGAGATCCGTCCAACGCCACTGCGCGCACAGGGACCCGCGGATGTGCGCGTGCGTACTTTGTTTTCCGCCATAAGCCGGGGCACCGAGGCGTTGGTATTTCGTGGCGGCGTTCCGCCAAGCCAGTACGCAGTGATGCGAGCGCCATTTCAAGACGGCGATTTTCCGGGGCCGATCAAATACGGTTACCTAAACGTTGGCATCGTGGAACAGGGCCCGGCCGAGCTGTGCGGCCACACTGTCTTCTGCCTGTACCCACACCAGACGGCATATGTGGTGCCGGCAGGGGCCGTGATCGTGGTGCCGGATGGCGTGCCACCGTCGCGCGCGGTACTCGCCGGCATTGTCGAAACCGCAGTCAACGCGTTGTGGGATGCGGTACCGCTTGTAGGTGACCGGATCGCCATTGTAGGCGCAGGCATGGTCGGCTGTTGCATGGCGCGGCTGCTTGGGAGGATCCCGGGCGCGCGAGTGACTCTCGTGGATATCGATGCGAGCCGTGCTGAGGTGGCGTGTGCACTAGGTGTCAAATTCGCTCTGCCTTCCGACGCGTTCGGCGACTGCGACCTGGCCATCCACGCCAGCGCGACCTCGGCTGGACTTCAGCTATCGCTGGACCTGCTGGCACTGGAAGGCACGGTCATAGATCTTAGTTGGTACGGCGATGCCGAAGTCCGTCTGAACCTTGGCGGTGCCTTCCATTCGCGGCGGCTCGGCATCCGCGCCAGTCAGGTGAGCAGCATATCCGCAGCGCGGCGTGGCCGCCGCACAACCCGGGAACGGCTGGAGTTGGCGCTGGACTTGCTCCACGATCCCGCCTTTGACGCGCTGATCACGGGTGTTTCCCGCTTCGACGAATTGCCGCAGGTCATGCCTCGCCTCGCCAGCCGAAGCCTGCCGGCGCTGTGTCACACCATTGCCTACGATCGGGAGTAAAACCATGTTCAGCGTGACCGTCCGCGATCACATGATGATTGCGCACAGCTTCCACGGCACCGTGTTTGGACCCGCGCAGCGCCTGCACGGGACGACGTTCATCGTCGACGCCACCTTTAAGCGCGAGGCGCTCGACGCCGACAACATTGTAATTGACATTGGTCGCGCCGCCGAGGAGCTGCATGCCATTCTCGGCGCGATGAGCTTTCGCAACCTGGACGATGAACCTGCTTTCACCGGCATCAACACCACGACCGAAGCGATGGCACAGGTGGTGGCTGATCGGCTGGCCGGTCGCGTGCGCGCCGGAGCGCTGGGCGCGACCGCACTCGGGTTGAGCGGCATCGCGGTGACGTTGCACGAATCTCATATTGCGTGGGCAAGCTTTGAGCGAGCGCTGTGAGCGTTGTCCACTTCCTCGTGCCCGATGGCATCGACAACCCACGACGGCCAAGCGGTGGCAATGTTTACGACCGCCGCATTAGCGATGGCTTGGGCGCCAACGGATGGTCGCTGTACGAGCACGTCGTATCGGGGTCGTGGCCACGCCCGGACACCGCGGCGTATACGGCTCTGACCAACGTGCTTGCCGGGCTAGCCGACGGCGCGGTCGTGTTGCTCGACGGATTGATTGCCTCGACGGCGCCGAACGTACTCGTGACGCAGGCTGGACGGCTGCGTCTGGTGATCCTGCTGCACATGCCACTGGGTGATGGCCCACCACCTAACGACATCCGCACGGTCCGAGCGTGCGAATGTGCGGTTCTGAGGGCTGCATCAGCAGTCATTGTCACGAGCGCCTGGACCAAGACTTGGCTATGCGAACATTACGCGTTGCAACCCAGCCGGATCCGTGTGGCCCCGCCTGGGGTGGACTCTGCGGAGCGGGTGACGGGAACAGCGACCGGCAGCAAGCTGATCTGCGTTGGTGCGGTGACCCCGCTCAAGGGCCACGACGTACTGCTGGCTGCCCTGCGGACGGTGAGCGACCTGTCGTGGAGTTGCACGTGCGTGGGTAGCCTGGAGCAGGATCCGCAATTCGTCGGCAGCATGTATCGTGATGCCGTTGCCGCCGGGATTGACGAGCGAATCCGATACACCGGTCCACTGAAAGAGACAGACCTTAGCATTGCATACGCCCACGCCGATCTGTTGGTGTTGGCGTCGCGCCGGGAATCGTTTGGCATGGTCGTCACCGAGGCGCTGGCGCGCGGGCTCCCGGTCATTGCCACGGCGGTCGGCGGCATTTCTCAGGCGCTTGGCCATGGCGCCGACGGAGAGGCGCCAGGCCTGCTGGTGCCACCCGGCGCGCCGAACGCGCTGGGTGGAGCCCTGCGTGCGTGGTTGCAGGACACCGACCTGCGCCTGCGGTTGCGTCGCGCGGCCGGAGAGCGTCGCGCCATGCTGTCCGACTGGTCGGTCACCGTGGAACAGATCTCGCGCGTCCTGACTGAAGCGACGGCTTGACCGTGTGCGCAACCAGTGCGCCGCACAATTTCCAGTTATCTCATCGCAGTGTGCCAAGGAACTGGCGCCTTGGCACCAAGGTAGTCCTCACCTTTGAGCCGAGCTCTTTGTCTGCGTACGAGACAAGGCGCCAAATGCGGTTCGTGCTTCTTATTGTGCCGTCGTCAAGGATTAATGTATTGCGGTGTCACTCAGCATCAGCGATGTGCAACCACGGCATCTGTTCCTCAACGAAGTACTGCTTCTTCGGCTGAAGCCGAGCAGCCTGATCGAATGCTCCGACATGGAAATGCGTTAGCGTGATCGCGGGCAGCGATTCACAAGTCAAGGTCGATCCGCATCTGGCGCAAAAGCCGCGCCGCGTTTTCCCTGGCGAGGAGTCGAACTTGGTTATCTCGCCTTTGGTAACCTTATAAGCTTGAGGTTCGTAAGCCACGAAGACGGCAACCGGCGCACCGGTATGCTTCCGACAGCTTTGGCAATGGCACCAATATATGCCCTTCGGTTCGCCACTCGCCATAAAACGGACTGCACCGCACAGGCAGCCACCTTCAAATTGCTCCGTCGCGCTCATGTTCTGATCCTCCGCTCATCTTCGAGTTACGTCGCAAAGACACTTCCCTGAATTGAAGACGTGATCATACGTTTCGGACGCGCCTGTAAGAGCAGGAGATCTATTCAGGCTCTGCGCGTCTTAACCGGCACGGTGTGGCGGCCCAACCTGGTGGGCCGGAAACTTTCCAGCAGTTCCGAGATTCCTAAAAAGCGAGCCGCCATATCGGCCGGTAAGGAAAGCACCTCGGCTTCCGCCACGTCATTCAAAGACCTCAACTGCTCACTCATCCAGTTATAGTACTTTTGTTATTTTAGATAAATATCGTAGCTGCGGCTGGGCCTGCATTGATTCGTTCTTCGTTCCAGCCTGGCGCGCCGGTGCTGGAGCTCCGCGCGACTTGAGCATACACGGAGTTTTCGTAGCGAAGTTGGAGCCTACCAACCGCGCAAGAGCGGCGGCAGTCGGACCACTGCGTCGTAGTGATCGGCAGACCTTGGCCTCTGCCGGGGTATGAGTTTTCTTCGCTCTGCGCGAGTGGTAACGGCTCTATCAGAAGGACGACAATGCGCCCGTCGCGCTATGAGCGCCTGGGAGTTCAATCGTAGGACGAGGTTGGCACTCATCGGGTGGCTGCGGCGCTGCTCAGGTGGCGATTACCGCGACCGCCTTGATCTCGATTATCAGCCGCGGATCGACCAGCGATTTCACCTCGACCAGCGTGCTGGCCGGGTAAGGCGGCTTGAAGAAATCGCGACGTACCTCGTGGATCTTGGCGAGGCCGCGCATATCGGTAACGAACACAGTCACGGACACGATATCGTCGAAGGTTCCGCCCGCGCTGCGCAGCACGGTCCCGATGTTGCGCAGCGCCTGTTCGGTCTGCGCCCCGATATCGCCTTCGCCTACCACCTTGCCGTCGCTATCCTCTCCGACCTGTCCCGCAATATGGAGCGTGCGGCCGGCAGGCGCCCACGCCGCGTGCGAAAATGCGCCAAACGGCGTCTTCATACCGCTGGGATTGATCCCCAAGGCCATCTGCAGCTTCCTCCCTATGAATTCGCGGACGCGAACTCCGCCTTGATGGCACTTTCGAGCTCGCCACCGTCGACTCCACGCGAACCGGCCTCGCACCGCAGTTGCTCGAGACGCGCGCCGCCGCCGTGCGCGATTTCGCGATAGACATTCGCCGGCACCGGCAAGTCCAGCGCCTGGGCGAGCAACGTTATGTAATTTTCGATCACGGGCGCATCGGAGCCCGAGCGCTTTTCGACCTCGCGATAGCATGAGTGGTAAATCGTCACGAGCATCTCGGCGCTCGCATCGCGCGCCTGTGTCAGCAGCGTCGCGACCCTGTTCAAGTTCGCCCCGATGAATCCGGTATTCAGCTTGATCGCCCGCTTCCTTGGTGACCCTCGCACGGCTTGCCAAGTTGGGCGGTCTTGGCGCGGTCGCGACAAAATCACTGGCGGTCGTCTCCAAGAATTGCGATGTTTCGCCATCCGGCTAGTCGACGATGGAGAGGAAGCTTAGCCCATCGTACCAAAGACGGCTGTCGCCACCGCTGTGCTGTCAAGAAATAGATAAACGCCGAAGCTAAGCAGGGCGACTGCCACCAGAATCCAGGGAACCAGACCGGCTAACGCAAGTATGCCCAAGGTCACCAAACCCACGCCCACCAACGCTCCGGCGGTGCTTGTGCTGGAGGCTGCCGCGATTGCGAGTCTCGCAGACCGTTCCGAACTTCCGCTATTGATCACCTTGAGTGCTTTGATTTGCGTCCGCGCGGCAAAGTCAAACAGAACAGCCGCGCCAAAAATAATGATGGCGACAGACGCTAGAGGTTCCGGCGCTATTCCTATGAGGGCAAGAATGCCCAGCACGATTCCGCCGACGCCGGCCAGCACGCCGGCGCTCATCCCGTCAGCGAGGGCGGAAACATCAAGATTCTCTCCCGGCAGGTGCGACAAAGCGTTGACATACCTCGCCGCCAGGTTCCCATCTTCGATCAGCAACGCGATGCCTCCGACGATAACTGCAATGGGAGTCAGGAGTAATGGATCAATTCGAGCGAGGGCCAAGATACCCAAAATAATCAATACGATACCGCCGACACTCCCTCCAAGCGAGCTGCGAGTTCCTAGTCCCACGAGCGCCTGTTTATCAGCTTCCGTAGTTGCCATTTCTGCTCTCCTTGATATTTGTTCAGTCTCGTTGCGGAGCCGTAGCGTCGTCGTTCGCGATCGATAATCGATAGAGTTGCGGGAGCAACGACACTCGTTTGTCGCCGACGCAGGGACCGATTGTCGGCACCCTGCCGGGCCGAATCCATTAACTTGCGTATCCCTTTCGGGTCCATCCCGAGAAATTCACAGATCCCTTCAAAGCTGAACGGGCCGGAAATTTTACGACTATTGAACCATCGGCTGAGCTCTGCGAATTCAAGTCTCCCTTCACCTGTATGGTCACCACAGGCACGCGCGTAGCGTTGAATCGCATCGTGAAGAACCGCGCACAACAGGCTCCGCTCACCTTCGAAACAGCGCCCGCGAGCCGCCAAGGCCCGATGAGATCGTGCCAGCACAAAAGGGTAGCCTGCTCCCGGCGAAGCTCCCGATTCAGTGCCATTCGATTCTGGTGCTGCTCCGCTTCTGTAGCTCGCGACAACAATCATCAGAGATACCCTAACCTCAGTTGTTATGCCGGAAACCGCTCCGCGCGCTCTGCACATTGGGTCACGTTGTCCCTCCGTCAATTCCGCAATGCCCGATCGGCCGAATTCAACCTTGAGGCCTTTACCGCCAACGACAACACGCGGGTGCGCTCTATCGGAATGCAAGTCTGGAGGAGAACAGCCTCTCGCCAATCCGTCGCCTACCCTCCAGTGCTCCGCCTGGCCTGCGGCATCGGGGACAGGCAATTCGACTACCCAAAATTCCGACGTTCGACTGCGAAATAGCTAAGTTAAAGACGAACCCACAGCCCGGGTTCTGACAAATCGTCCGATAAATCACCTGCTTCGCCTCGGATCTGCCGTTGCGAAAGTGTTCGGAGCCGCTTTTCATAGAATCTCCTTGTCACCAAGCGGTACTGACTCAACCGTCGCGGCGTCCTCAGCGTGCGTCAGGCCTTCAGCCGCAACTCAATCGTCACGCCGCCCACTCAGGTCGAATTCCCTTCCTGGTTAGCAATTCCACAACGCGAATCGGCTCGCCCAAATCGCTCCACTCCACGTCACTCAATGGGGCCACCGCCAGGTCCATCGGATACTTCGCGAGAGCGCCGCTCGCGAAGTCTATAGATGGCAGTTTTTCAAAAAGTCTCTCCATCGTTCGATTTCCGAGCTGCTCTCTCATGTTTGAGGTGGCTTCCATGAAATTGACGTAGATCCTTGGCAGCGCGCGCATGAACAATTCGAGCAGCGTCGGTAACCGGGCCACCATCACAAAAGTATTCCACCACATGTGGTCAAGCTTGAGCAGTCGGCACGCCGTATCCAGCGAGGGCTTTTCCCAGAATTGTCGGACCTTGTAGACGGCATCGGGAGGCCCCGCAAACGTCAGAGGATCGGAGGCCTCTATCCACCCGTAGCCAACTTCCGGGGCCGTTGGCTTGGCGCCAAGCAACACTGTCCTCTTCGACCAAGCCTCAACCGTTCTGACTGCCAACTGAACGTGGCGCATAAACGCGCCGTCGTCGCTCACGTAGTGGTCCGATGGGAAGACAGCAACTGTGCCCGTCGGATTGCTCTCGGCAAGCTTCATCAGACCACAGAGTATGGCGGGGGCGGTTCCCCGGTTCGCCGGCTGCGCGAGCACACTTTCAGGCCGCGCGTCGGCCAGGAGGGGCTCGTAGAAGCACTCATGACTCCGAGTGACGACCGTCACGGTTGCTCGGGGGGAGATGGCGAGCGCGACGCGACGGCGCGTCTCCTCCAAGAGAGTTGTGGTTCCAAGGAGAGGGCAAAACTGCTTGGGAATATCCCGCCCGGTAATCCGGCGAGTCAGCGGACGCAGTCTTGAACCTTCCCCTCCAGCCAGGATAACCGCCCCCAGCTCTTTTTTTTCTGCGCTTTCCAACTTCATCGCGAAATCTCCTCTTCAGCGTGAGCCATTCGCTCGCGCGCCCTCGAACGGCGCTGTCAACGGGTTTACTCCCGGTGTCTCTCTGGGGTTCGAGTCTTGTCTTTAGAGACACGTTCCATTCATCAGTCGAAGCAGCCTCTTTTGGCGCGGACCGCGGTATCAATGAAGTCAACCTTTTTCACGGCCGGAACTTTCGTGATAACGTCAAATAGAGTGCCGCAGACTGCCTAACACTAGAGAAAATTGGTAAAGTAACCGCCGCGGGGTAGTTATACGTTTCGCAGTAAACCCGATCCGACCCATTGCATCGGACAAGGCCAACGAGAAGCACACGGCGCGTGCGCACCTGGGTTCCGCTCAATGACATTGCGGCTGCCGTTGCAGCCGCTTCCATTCCAGGCTGCGACAGCTTGAAGTTCCGCGGAAAGCTCCCGCACGATATTCGCCGCGTTTCGTCGATGTCGCATCACCATTGATCGTAGCTCTGACGTTCTCGTTCTCCGCCAATACTTTGTTTCTATGGCGTCGATAGCCGGACGCTATGGCGTCCAACGTCTCAACCCAACCGGCGGAATGCGACGCTCGCACCAGAGGTTATCCTTCAGTTGGCAAATCGGAACGAACTCACGATGGCGGCAAACATCGCGCGTATTCTCTCAAGAACTAGTTCTGCAAAAGTCTCACAGAGTAGAGAGCGTAACGCGGTCCAGAATTATTGAAGACTTCACGGGTCCCAGCCAAATCACAATCGAACACGCCCGCTACGCATCCGGAATTCGAAAACGTGAAGATTCCGTTCGCGCCGGATATAGCAGTGCGTCTGAGTCCGGAGAGCGGCCCTCTACAAGACCCGAACGAGAGTCAGCCCGACGACTTCTGCTTCATAATCCCGATAAACCGCGCCAACGATCTCGAATGATTTTCCGGTTTCCATGCGACCCACGATTCGACTTTGATGGGTTGCTTCAATGGCCGGAGCACCACGCCGGAATGAGGAATGGTTTTGATTTGCTCCGGCAGCAACGCAACGCCCAGTCCCGCAGCCACAAAATTCAAAATTGCCCACACGGTGTCTGCCTCTTGCAAGGTCCGAGGCACAAAGCCCTCCTGCTGGAAGATGCGTTTCATCCATTCAATCCAGCCCGGATGCTTGCTCTCGCTCAGCGTAACGAAAAACTGGGTCTTCAATTCTCTTAGACCAAGCTTCGGTTTTTTTGAAAGTCGGCTCCGCTTGGGCAAAGCCACCAGAATGTCGTAGTACTCGACGCACTCTCCCCGGAGGCTTCTCCCGGGCAAAGATCCTCGAAGACCAACGAAGCCCAAATCAATTCTGCCGCCTTCCAGAGCTTCGAGTTGCTCCGCACCTGTCATGTCGAACAAATTGACTGCGACCTCCGGATGCTTCCGGCCAAAGGTCGCCAGGATTACGGGCAAAAGGTGGTTGTGAAGGCCGGCTAAATATCCGATCCGGAGCTGCTCGGTCTCCTTCGCCCTGCGCCGCATCGTCTCCACGCTCTGTGCACTCAGAGCAAGCACGCGTTTCGCTTCTTCCAGAAAAATCCTGCCCTCATCGGTCAGAGAAACGCGACCCTTTCCGCGCTCCAGCAGCTTAACCCCGATCTCTTCCTCGAGCGATTTAATCTGACGCGTCAGCGAAGGCTGCGCGAGATGAAGCTTATGAGCCCCCCGCGTAAAGCTGAGTTCTTCAGCCACTGCTACGAAGTCGCGCAAATGACGGAGTTCCATGCCAGTCAGATTCCCCCGATTTCAATCTGCGAACGCGCAGGCGGCGACCCGATGGTTCCGCGCATATTGACGGCTGCAATCCTGAGTTCAGCCGCGTCGGCGACTTTAAGATCGTTCTCGCCTCAGCCTCAACGCTGTTGCCCGAATTTCAGTAAAGCAAACGGGGGCTAATATCACCACCAAAAAGGGGTGAAGCGCCCCCCCCAACAGGTGTGATCACGACAAGACTCCCAGAGTCAGATTAGACCACGGCGAAGTGCTTCCGCTACGAGCGCTGTGCGCGCGTGCACCTGAAGAAGTACGAACATTCGATCAACGTGATCCTTGATCGTATGCGGGCTCAAGTGAACGCGCTTGGCAATCTGCGGATTCGTCAGTCCAGCGGAAAGGTGGCGAATAATCGCGGCGTCAGTCTCCGAAAGAGATTTAACTCGCGCGTCTTTTTGGTGCAAAGCCTTCGCATTCTGCACCAGAGAAATCACAAAGCCGGTTACTTTTGGATCCAGTACGGCGTTTCCGCTGTGGACGGAACGAATCATCTGCTTGAGGTGCTCCACCGCGACATCCTTAATAATATAGCCTCGAGCACCCGCCAGCAGGCTACGAAAAACGAACTCCTCCTGCAGACAATCGGTGAGCATCACAACTGCCAAGTGCCGAACCGAAGCGACTATCTGCCGACAGATTCCCGGACCATCTGCGCCTCCAAGTCGCACCTCTAACAACACGACGTCAGGTTTGGTTTTCCGCGCGACTTCAACAGCTTCCTTACCGCTGCAGGCTTCGCCGACAACCGTCATGTCTGTCGAAAGCTCAAGCGATGTTCTCAGTCCGTGGCGCATGATCTCGTGATCATCCCCAATTACAATGCTTATCGTGTCCTTCATGCCGCAAATGCACTCCGAATCGAGGAATACCGGGACTCTTCGCAATCAGACCGGCTATGCGCAGTCTATCACCAGGTCGAGGTCAATGCTTGCCCGACCGGGGGTCATCTGTACCCCCAACGAGGTAGGAATGAAGCAAACGGTTGCCAGCATCGTCTATCTTAATAGAGAAACTTAAACACCGCTTCGGAAATGTCTGCGATGGCGCGCGTGGTCTTTAGCTCTCGGCTCTGACTTCGTTAGTTGTTAGCTCGGCGGTCGTGATCCGAAAGCGACTGCGTGCCGACACGGCGCTCTTCCGACACCATCGCGATCTTCGCTTCCCATCCTTGGTCGCGCGCAACAGATCGGAGTCGCCACGTCGGAGAAAACACGGACTACGCATCGAAAATAACTGTACTGCTGGTTGATGATAACGAAATATTCAGACGGGGTCTTCGTCTGACCCTTGAGCAAGATCCCGGTATAGTCGTCGTGGGCGAGGCTTCAGTCAGCGAAGAAGCACTTAAATCCGCACAAAGAACTCAGCCAGACATCGCGTTTCTAGGATTTACGCGCCAAGAGCGCGTCGTAATCGAATTGTGCCGACGAGTGATTCGCGAGTGCCCGCGCACGAAAATAATAATACTCGCGGTTCATTTGCACGATGAAATGGTTTATCGAGCGCTAGCCGCTGGCGCCAAAGGCTTTGTCTCAAGGGACCTGGAACCGAATCAGCTAAGCACGATCATCCGCTCGGCACACACTGGCGAGACTGTACTAGACCACAGAATCATTACACCGCTGTTGCTATCAATAGAAGGGAAGCGGGCTGATGGTCCCGATGCCATTGAGTTGGCAAAGATCGATCTGGCGATTCTGCGTCATGTTGCGGATGGCTCTACCACGCCGCAGATCGCCAAGCGACTCCGAAGGAATCCTTACGCCATCAGAGCTCGTCTCGAAAGGCTGCGTGCACTGTTGAAAGTGAGATCCGGACCAGCGCTAATCGCTGAAGCCGTGAGGCGTGGCCTGGTCCAACGATGATGCAAGGATTAACCGCCGGAAGAGCCTGATGTCCCGCGGCGGCAGAATCACTGGCAGTTGCTCATCATGAAACCTGCGCAGCGGCGGGCGCCGAATTTGACCGCGTGGGATCGGCTGGCACAGGGAGTTTGCACGCTTTTGGTGTCACCCAAACGCCCGAGCAAGATGGCTGTGATACTGAGCGGAACGCGAAAAGTTCCCAAGACTGCACTTCGACGTTGCATTCTGCCAAAATCAGTAGTTCGCCGCACACAGGTTGATACGATCGCCGTAAGTGCCTAATAAATATAGCTTGGAGGAGGAAGGGGCCCGGTGGCCCCACCGGTCTTCAAAACCGGCTTGGCGGCTAATACTGTCGCCGGAGGGTTCGACTCCCTCCCCCCTCCGCCAACTGATTGGCTATCAAAGGGAGCGAACTCGGATGCGGGAACTTATTCCAGTCGCGGAAAAAATTGGGACGATGCTCAAGGCTCGCGGTGAAAGCGTTGCCGTCGCGGAATCGACCACCGGCGGATTGATCTCGGCTGCGATTCTGGCCATCGCGGGCGCGTCGTCTTATTTCATCGGTGGCGGCGTGGTCTATACGCTCAAGGGACGCCGTGCGCTCGGCATCCCAGATGAAGACTTCAAGGGATTCCGCTCGGTGACCGAACAATATTCGATGGCGCTGGCGCGCCGCGCGCGCGAACGCTTCGGCGCGACTTGGGCAATCGCGGAAATTGGCGCGAGCGGGCCGACCGGGAATCGCTACGGCGACGCCGCCGGCCATAGCTGCATCGCGATCGCGGGCCCCGTGGAGCGCTCGCTAACGATCGAGACCGGCAGCGCCGACCGCGTCGCGAACATGTACAGGTTCTCGGCCGAAGCGCTTAACCTTCTCGCGCAGAGTATCGCCGCCGCTCCCGCGGCCGGCGCATGAGCGCCGCAGCGCCTACCAGGACGTTCTGAACAGCGGCGCGAAGGCTCCGCTATGCCGCCACGCGAGGAACGACTCGAAAATTACTACTATGATCGCGAGCGGCAAGCCCTCGGGCGCAAGGAAAAGGTGAAAGAAGAATATATTGACGACCACCGGCGCGAGAATGACTAATCCGAGCGGTACAACTCCCGCGAGTAGAAGGATTCCGCCGACGATTTGCGTTGCGAACAACAGCGGTATCATATAGCCAGTCGCGAATAGCGCGCCGAAGAACTGCATTGCGGGCGAAGGCATGGCAGGATTTGGCAAGAAAAGCAGAAAGCCATTCAGTCCCAAGATAAGGAACACCAGCCCGAGCAGGATTCTGACTATCAGAGTTGCTACTCTCACTGTTTCCTCTCCTGCGAAAGTGAGCGCACGGCCGATTTCTATGGACGGATCGCGTGGCGGACCCACACCAGTATATCGTTCATCACCTCGGCTCGATTGGTCTCATTGAGCATCTCGTGCCGGCCATCCTTATAAAACTTCTCGGAGACGTCCTTGATGCCGGCGGCGCGGTAGCGCGCGGCGAGCGGGCGCAGCCATTCAAGATGATGATTCACCGGGTCCTTGTCGCCGGCGAATATGTAGATCGGCAGCGTCTTGCGGATCCGCGCGATCTGTATGGGATCGATCGTCCGCGCGCCGCCCTTCCCCATCGAGGCGCGCGCCTGCGCGTTCACGCCAAAGCCGCATAGTGGGTCGGCGACGTACTTATCGACCTCGGCGCTGTCGCGCGAGAGCCAATCGAACGCCGTCCGCGCGGGCTCGAAGCCGCGATTGAGTGCGGACAGGTCGGCAGGCTTTGAAGAATCTTCGGGCAACGCGTCGAGCTCGCCAAGCCTGTCGAGCGAAGCCGAACCAGAAATGATAGCACCCGCGATAAGCCCGCTGTGATCGAGGAGGTATTGCTGCGCCGCGAAGGACCCCATGCTGTGGCCGAGCAGAACGATCGGCAGCACAGGACCGGCAGCGTGGGCATAGCGCGTGAGCTGCGCCATGTCGGCGACCAGCCCGTCCCATCCCGCGGTACCGAAATCTCCGAGCAATTCCGGCTTCGATGCGGTGCGGCCGTGCCCGCGATGGTCGTTGGCATAGACGCAAAAGCCCGCGGCATTAAGGAACTCCGCAAAGGCGGCGTAGCGCAGCGAATGCTCGCCCATCCCGTGCGCGATCTGCACGATGCCGGCCGCGTTGCCCTGCGCGGGCCAGTAGTAGCACGCGACCTCGAGGCCGTCGGCTTCGCTCCTGAAGCGGAAATCCTCGCGGTTCATGCGCCTATGAATATCGTGGATCACGTCGAGCCGCAAAGGCGCGAGGAGCGATCGAAATTCACGTCGCAGCCGCTTGGATGACGACCCCGATTTGGGCAACAAATATGGGATGGCCCGGCTACGTGATGTCCTGACCCAGCGTCCGCGCATTCTCTTCGTGGGGATAAATCCCAGCCCGCGTTCCGAATCCACGGGGCATCATTTCGCGAGTCCCGGAAATCCGTTTTGGAAATTGATGCATGCGTCGAGACTCTTACCGGTCGCGCTGACGCACGATGAAGATTACCGGCTGGCCGAGTTCGGTTTGGCGATTACAAATGTCTGCTCGCGTGCGACGCGCGCGCAGTCCGATCTCAAGCGTGACGAGCTCGATCGCGGCGAGCGGGCGCTCACGCGCAAGATCTTGAAGCTTGAGCCGCGTGTGGTTGCATTCGTCGGTATCAGTATCTATCGGCGCTACTTCGGACCGCCGGCAAGCGGGGGCGCGGGCGCAAAGCCCGAGACGATCGGGGGTGCGCGTGTGTTCGCGCTGCCGAACCCGAGCGGGCTCAACGCGAGCTTTCCCGGCTTCAAAGACAAGCTGGTATGGTTCGAGGCGCTGCGCGATTTCTCGATCGAGCTTGAGGCAGAAGATTCCGGCAGACGGCGGACCTAACGAGAATTATCCGCGCGGCTCCAGGACCATCTGGGTCTGCGTGACGATCGCGCACAGCTTCCCGTTCTCGAGGCTGATCTTTGTCTGCCAAACCATCGTGCTCTTACCGCGATGGATAGGCGTGCACTCGCCGATCACTTTACTCCCGACCGGAGCGCCGGCGAGGAAGTTGGTTTTCGATTCGAGCGTGGAAGTGCCCGCGCCCGCTTGCAGGTTGAGCGAGGTCGCGCATGCGCCGAGCGTGTCGGCGAAAGCCATTATCGCACCGCCGTGCAAAATTGCGGGGACGGTGCAGATCTCAGCGCGCACGCCGAGCTCCGCGGTCACGCGATCGGGTTCGGCCGAGAGGAAGCGGATTCCGAGTAACTCGGCGAGCGGGATGTGCTGGTCCTCGAGCGTGTTTCTATAGTCCATTTTCTTTTCCTCGCTAAATTCGCCCCGATCCTGCTGGCGATTCGATATCACCTTACGAATCCGCACGCACCGAAACGTGAAGTAATGAAGGGACAGCGAAGCTTGGATTTTTTTTCAAGGGGGTGCGAGC
>JBOHWH010000204.1:0-28600 GCA_050736695.1 Binataceae bacterium (SeqCode)
GGGATCCGGCACCCATCCGGAGATCGCGACCCGGTCCTGCAAGCCCATCGACGACGCCCGGTCCGACAGTCCGCGTAGAAACGCGGGGTCGCTGAATCCAACCAGATCGAGGGTGACCTGATCCGGAAGGTTCGCGAAAGCTTCGAGGGCCTGAAGCTGTCCGTTCGCGGGCCCCATCGACCCCAAATAGAGGATCCTCCGAAAAGAGAATCGTCTGCGCGCCAGCGCGTCCCAATCGCAGGTGAGTGGGTAGAAGTCGCGCGCCGCGCCATTTGGGATAATCATCGGCGGGCGAGGATCGCTGGCCAAGTCGAGCCAGAGCGGAGCGCGATACTTCGATGGAAAAACGGTGAATGCGGCGGCACCCGTATGACGCAGTGCGTAGCGGAAAATCCAGTCCTGGAGCGACCTGATCCCGCCAGTGCCGGGAGCCGGAGTGTCGTGGCAATGAAAAACCACAGGAACCCTACTGCGCCGCGCACCGAGTGCCGCGATTGAGGCGGCAAACCCGATCGGATCGTATGCGTAAATCAGCGCAGGCGCGGAATCGGCGATCGCACTGCGAACGCGACTGACGAATCCGCGGTACCACCAGATCTTGCGTAATGCGCTCGCGGCAAAAATCTCAGATTGCGTAATCGTCTTTCCGACTCTTTCGATTCTCACCTCGCGCGGCCACTCGGCCGGCGGTCCCGCGTCGTTGCGGCATACGATGCGTACGTCGAAGCGCGCGCTCATCATGCGCACGCCGTTGACCGTCGGAGGATGGTAATCAGGATTGGCATACATCACGACGAGAATCGTACGCCGCGCGCTCGCAGCGCTACGCACGGCGTCAATCGGCGACTGCAATGATGTGGCCATAGGTATCAATGCGCGAGACCGGCGACCCTTCGACAGACTCGACCCGATAACGGGCACCGGTCAGCAGCGCGAGAATCGATTCGCTGGTGGTGCCGACAGCCTGCCACGCGAAGGGATGTACCTCGACTACGATCACGCGCGGGCGGCGCTCCGGATCGGTGAGCAGACGTTGTGCTCCCCGCAGGACCGGCTCTTCGAAGCCTTCGACGTCGATCTTGAGCAGGCTCACGCGAGCGTCGGCAAACACCGTATCGAGCGTGGTCATCGGAACTCGAATCGTACCCGCGGACGTCTCCGAGGCATTCAAAACGTGCGACTCCATTCCCTGACCGCAGGCAAAGCTAATCTCGCCGCAACTCGCGCCCATCACCACACGCGTTACGGTAATGCGCTGTTGCCATCCATTGATCGCGACGTTGGCTTCGAGCTCGGCGGCGCTTTCGGGATCGGGCTCGAAGGCGATGACGCGGCCGTGAGCGCCGACGCGGCGCGCAAGCGCCAGCGTGTAAATTCCGATACTCGCGCCGACCTCCGCGACGGTGTCATCAGGATGAACTTCCCGCATCAGGCGGCTCCAGACCTCAGGCTCATAGCTCTCGCCGACGAAGTGGCGCGAGAACGGACTGAGCACGATCCGATCCGTCCCGTTGATCACGCGCTCAAGGCCGTGTCCAGCGAAAGACGCCCGCAACATTCGATCATAGATCGGCCGCAGGCGCTGCCATAGCCAGTCGGCACGTTCGAGCCCGGGCGCATGGCGGATCGCGGTAGCCATTCGTTCGAGAGAATTCACTTAAGCCACATCCAGCGCCGAGCTACTCGAATGATTCTGCGGTGCAGCGCGCCGGGCGCGCGCAACAACGTCGCGCAGGATCACTTTCGGATCCAGTATGCTGACACCAGCAGATCGCGTGCGAGTTGACGGTCGGCCCGAGTGCATCCGAGCAATACGTACACAGCAAGGAAGATGGTTTCCGCCGCCGCGGTAACTATCGCCAAATTTCGCCACGGTGGAAGTACATCGCCGAGAAACCAAAGCATCACAACGGCGGCCATCGCAGCGCCGCATACCACGAGCGCGCCGCCGAGCTCGCGAGCCGCACGACCCGGCGGAATTTCGAGCGTGCTCAGCGCCGCGGCGGGCAGGTACCATCCATTGGTCAACATCCGCGCCGCGAGCGTGCCACCGATGACGCCGGCCAGACCCCAATGCCGCACCCACCATAGAGACAGAACCAAATTGAGGCCACCCTCAAATACGGCCAAGGCTGCATAGACATAGTGGCGCGTCGTCGCCATCAGCACCGCATCGGCGGGAATCAGGAGTATCTGAACGATCATGAGAATTATCTGCAGGCCGAATGTGGCGCGGCCGGGAAACACGCCCGCGCCCGCCCAGAGCCGAATGAAGCCCGGGCCCAAGAACCACAGCGCGATTCCGACGAGTCCAGCGAACAGCATGCCGAGCCGCATCAGAAGCATGAAGCCACGGCGTAGAACGTCAAGGCGGTCACTCGCGTGGAGCTTTGTGATCGTCGGCCACAGCGCGGCGGTTCCCGTAGCGAACGCACCCGAGACGATCACGATCAATCGGAACGGCACGGCATATTGAGTAACCGCGCCCGCTCCGATCGCGTATCCAATGACAAGATTGTCGATACCGAATGCGAGCGTAGAAGCGACGGTCAGGCCGAAAAAGCCGAGGCTAGGCTTGATCAGACTCGACAACAGGGAGCGCGAAAATCGCGACAGTCGCGGACGTGAATCGGGCGCGATTCGCGTCGCCACCGCGTATGCCGCGATTCCCGATGCGAGCATCGTCCCTCCCTGAATCAGGGCGACGGCAATCAGCTTGAATCCCGCGATCAGCGCAGCCGCCATCACGGCGATTCTGCCGACATTCGAACAAGTGGCAATGATCTGCTCGAGATCTACCCGTTCAAACGCTCGCAGCATGATGGCAGGGGCGCGGAACGGGAAGGCCAACGCCGCCAGCGCAATGAAGACATAAAAGGCGTCCTTCACCTCAGCGCCCGCCGCGGGCATCAGGCGGCTCCACACAATCGGCGTTAACGCAAAGACCGCGAGGACGACCGCACCGATGGTCCCGCTGTAAGCGATGAAGCCAGTGGAAACGAGGCGGTTGACCTCGCCGCCGTCCTTGCGCGCGACCGCTTCAGCAATCCGGTTACCAACCGCCTGCCACGAGCCAAGGCTGGCCAGACCAAGGTAAGAGGCGACGCTCAGTATCACCAGCCACTGGCCGTAGCGTTCATGTCCAAGCATCCGGACGTAAAGTGGGATCAGAATCAGCGGCGCGGCGAAGCCTGCCAACCAATTGGCGTAACTCCAGGCAATGCTGCGCCCGAGCACTGGCCGTGATGCGGCGGGCGCACCGGCATTGGAAGCGACAGGTGTCATCTCATGCCTGCGCGCCGCTGTGCGTTACGGCGGCGAGTGCCGCGACAAGGCCGGCGCGGCCGGCCTCGAGACTGTAGCGCGAAACTGTTTCGAGGCCGCGCGCGTCCATCGCGGGCCTTTGCGTCGTAACTCGTGCGTCGTTTGAGATACCGGGAGTTAGTAGCGCGACTAGATTAGCCCATCCCACGCCTGCGATCGTGGCGAGGAACGGTATTGCTGGCACCCGGTAGCGAGGATCGAACATATCGGAAAATGGCGCGGCGGCAAGCAGGAGCAGAAGTGCGAATCCCAATAGTATCCATAACTGTCCGTCGCGCGGGTAAATCCACATCGCCCGCGCCACCCCGATCCAAATGAGCCAAAGCAGTATCGACTCGAGCGCCATCGAACCGAATCTGAGTAATTGGAAGGCTCTGCCTTTGCCGCCCATTATTTTAGCGAGTCCAACATCGGGCTCGTGCGGCTCGAAGGCTAAACGCATTAATCCCACAGCGGTTACCCATGCGGTTGCTATGGGATGGGACATGATCGAAGCGATACTCCTGGACAGCATAAACCTCACGACCGGCGGTGAGGTTTGGGCCGCCCAGGAAACCTCGTCATACAATGAGAGCTGGCGCGCGCGCGCAATCAAGTCCTCGCGGTTTCCGAAAGCCGGAACCTCGAGTGCGCGCGCGGCGGCAATCTGAGCGTCGGCAAGTGGAACGCCGGTTGCGATCGAAATCACATCGGGAACGGAGAAGGAATAGAGGGTCATGGCCCCTTCGGTCGTAACTGTGAACACCCCGGCAACTCGATAGTTGCGCACGGCCCAAGCTCCAATCATCAAAACCGGCACCACGAAGACAACCGCGGCCCGCAGCCAATGCCGGGAGATCAAAAACGGCGCTGGTGCGAGCAGCAGCAGGGGTATCCCGACCGGCCGCACGAGAGCTGCGGCTCCGAATAGAAACCCCGCCGCGATCGCACGGCTCGATAGCGCGGCGAGTACCGCACCGGTGAGGATAAGCTGAAACAGCGGCTCGGTTAGAAGCTCCTTGGTCACTGTGATCGAAGGTGGATCGAACGCCACGATTGCAACTGCGACCACAGCCGCAAGCAGGCCATATCTTCTTCGGGCATAGGCAGCAACAAGGATGCAAACGGTTGCGCCGAAAATCGCCTGAATGAAGATTGCCAACCGATAGTGATTCAGGAAGGGCACAAGAAAGAGTGGATAGCCAGGGGTCCGCATGACCTCTGCGGCGCCGCACGAACCATTCATAGCCGCGAAGCCGCACCCCTCCCGAATTCCATGCGCGAGCGCAAGGTATCCGACCGAGTCGGTTGCGACGGTCCACGCTGAGCCCGCGCGCATCAACCACACGGCGCGCAGACCCAGTGCGACGATCACAATCCAAGTGAGTATCCAGTCGCCTCGGCTAAAGTGCCTCCAAATGGCCAGCGGTCGTTGCGGGTTCGCCAATTTGATCTAAGCTCGACAAGCACCGCGGGTGGTTACCGCGGCGAGCGCCGCGACAAGGCCGGCGCGGTCGGCCTCGAGACTGTAGCGCGAGACTATTTCGAGGCCGCGCGCGCCCATCGCGGCGCCGTGTTCGGGACTGGCGAGCACGCGCTGGATGCATCGCGCGAGCGCGGCGACGCCGCCAGCGGGATAGACGACGCCGCTTACGCCGTCGGCTACCAGATCGGGCGCGGCCCCCACCTGATCGCTCACTATCACAGGCTTGGCCGCGTTCATCACTTCGTTAATCACCAGCCCCCACGGTTCCGCTTCCGACGGCAGCACGAACACGTCGCAGAGATCATAGAAGCGCGGCATCTCGGTCTGATTGCGAAAGCCCGCGAAGCGCACCGAGTCGGGCGCGATCTCGCGTGCGCGGCGCTCGAGCGGCGCACGCTCTTCTCCGTCGCCGACGATCAGCAGGTACGGGAGCGGCGCGTCCGCCGTACCGGCTAAGATTTGCGCATGCGCCTCAAGCAGGTCGCGCGCGCGCTTGCGCCGCTGGAGCTTGGAGGCGAACAGGACAATCGGGCGGCCGGGCGCGAGCCCGAGCTCGGCGCGAAGCTCCTCGCGGGTGCCTCGCGCGGCCGCCGCTCGTCCGCGAAAGAAATCATTATCGACCGCATAGGGCATCGCGAACAGCCTCGCTTCCGGCACGCCGTAGGCGCGGTAATACTCGCGATTGCGCTGGCCGATTGTCAGGAAGCCGTCGATACGCCCGAACAGGCGCGGAATCATGATGCGCTTGAGCACGTGGCGCAGCGGGCGCGCGCTTTCGCTTCCAAGATGCGACTCGCCGCGCAGCAGAACTTTGATCCCGAGCGCGCGGGCGGCGCCGATCGCGCGGATGAGCGCCTGATGCGCGTAGCCGTGGACCCATAGAGCGTCGAAGCGGCCTGCCGCGAGGCGGCGGCTAAGCGAGTGGCTGAACGGGCGCCAGAAAGAGAGG
This sequence comes from Binataceae bacterium (SeqCode), assembly GCA_050736695.1. Classification (GTDB taxonomy): domain Bacteria; phylum Desulfobacterota; class Binatia; order Binatales; family Binataceae; genus JBARDN01. The sequence goes on from JBOHWH010000204.1 coordinate 5,739, forward strand.
GTATCGCGCGCGCCGAATGCGGGCAGAAATTCGCTCCGGTAGCCTTCGAGCAGCGGCACGTCCCATTTCACCGCGACGCCGAAGCCGCGATCGCGATACTCGCGTATCGACAGATCGCTCAGGAAAAAAACCGTCAGATCGATCTCGGACGACGCCGCAAGATAACGGAACATCGGCGCCTGATACTGAATCGGATGCGTGACGATACACGCGACGCGATACGGCGGGTTCATCGATCGCTACGCGGCGCCAGCGGCGGGCGAACGATGCGGCCGATGAGCGATCCGCGATTAATTCCTGACCAGTTGATTGCGTTCATGCGGCGCTCGTGCCGACGCGCGCGGCGAGCTCTCCCGATGCATCCGGGAGCGAGAGAAGTTTGACTGCTGCGCCAAGCGCCTCTGCCGGGGTTATCAGCTTGACGCAGCGATTGTCGTAGGGGCACTCGGTCAGAAAGCAGGTATGACAGGGGACCCATTTGCGGAGCACAATGCCGCGTTCGGCGGCTGGGAACCAGATATTGGGAAACTCGCGGGCGGCGAAAATCGATACGCAGGGAGTGGCCACAGCCGCCGCCAGATGCTGTACGCCCGAGTCGTTGCAGATCGCCACGGCGGCGCGGCGCAGCACTTCGCACAACTGGCGGATCGAAGTTCGGCCCGCGAAGTTGAGCGCGCCAGGACCAATCGCATCCGCGATTGCGGCGCATAGTTCGCGTTCGGATTGCGCGCCGATGATGGCGATTCTGAAGCCGAGTTCCGCCAGATGCTTGCCGACTGCGGCGAAGTTCCCGGCTGGCCATCGGTTCGCGGGAGCCTTGGCGCCCGGCGCAAGCACGGCGAAAGGTTGTCGCGCGGGGCCCGCGGACGCGAGCAGTTCATCGACTGCACGGCTCTCGGCGAGACCGAGCTCGATCGGAAATTCCCGCACATCGGAAGCGCTAAACCCTTGCGCCGTCATCAACTCGGATAGCCGCGCAACTTCGTTGGGGAATTCGATCACTTCGGATTGCGCGCGCGCGAACATCCGCATCCGATCGTAATCCCATCCGCAGCCCCATCGCGCTCCGGCCAGCCGCGCCGCGATCATGTTGCGCATCAGAATCCGAAGCGGAGCGGATTGCGCAGAGAGATCGATCCACGCATCGAATTTTCGCGCGCGCATCGCGGCAATCCATCTTAGTTGGGCGCGCAGGCTCGCAATCTCTTCGGCGTGGTATGTGACGATCTCATCGATCCAGCCGACCCCGGCCAAAAGCTCCCGCGCACCGGGCATCCCGGCGCGGCCGGGCGACGTGACCAGCACGATTCGCGCGCGAGGGAACGCGCGCCGGATCGTGCGCATCGCGGGTATCGCGCAGGCGATGTCGCCGATATTGCCGATTCGGTAGATGCAAACGCGGTTGATATTTTCGCGCCGCGCGCGCGGCCACAAGCAGCGGCGCATCGCGGCCAGAATCAGGTTCGCGGCAGCCTTGAACGAGATTGCGATGCGGGCCTGAGCACGCGCCCACAGGCGATGCGCGGCGGAAGCATCCGTACGCGCCTGCGCACTGAAGATTTCGTTCGCGGCGCTGTCATGAATGATATTCACAAGACGATCACGGCGATGCGGGAACCGCAGCCGCCAGGCGGCGCGCGTCAACGCGGCGCGGTTACCTGCGAATCCTGTGACGGGAAATCTGATGCCCGCCGAGTCGAATTCTTGTGTACCCTCGGGGTCATTGAGGGCTAGCAGGCGAAATTCCTCGCCCGGCCCTGCGCCACCAACGCGATGACCGCAGCCGCGTGACAACCATAGCGCTGTATGCCACCGTGCGCGGTGAGGCCGGTGAAAACTCCAAGAATCATCGATCGCTCCCAACGACGTGGGAGATACCCGGCGCGCCTTGCATAACTTTGATCGACTCAGTCAAGCAGTCGGCGGGATCCCGCGCCGCGGGAGCCAGTTCCGTGCATCGCCGATATTGAAGTCACATCGGCTTCTCCGACCAAGGCCGGTGCGCGCAGGTAACCGCCTCGGATGCGCTCTTGGTTTGACGGATCGATTCGTGACCGCTCGCGGTCTCTGCGTCCGTGGATCAATCATAATTCGCGCCGCGGCGTGGCGCCGGTCCGAAGCGAAAGCGCGGGACGCATCGGTTCCTCCGGCGGCTCGCCGAGCACGGGCGGTGCCGGATGCTCCAATTGTTTCACCGTGAGGTAGTCTTCACGGGTACTCTTGACGAACTCCCACATCAGAACTACTCCCGCCAGGAGCACGAACGTGATGGCGGCGGCCAGTTCCGCGTGGCGCCGGGCCTGCGGCGCGTAGGCCTGGTCGGGTACGATCGGCGGCTCGATCACCTTGTAGGCAAAATCGGCCTCTACCTGGGCGAGTTTTTCGCGCTGGATCTGCCGCGCCACCAGTTCGTAGAGCTGATTTTGTAGCAGTGCGTCGGGGGTTTTGCCGATCTCCGCCTCGAGCGACGCGACCGCGACGGCGGCGCTCTGCACTTCCTCGTTGCGGAGCTTGTCCCTCAGGCTGGTCAGGTAATCGCCGAGGATGGTTTGCGCGAGCTTGGGATCCGGATCCACAAAGTAAAGGGTCAGGTTGCCGCTCTTGTAGTCAAACGAGGTGCTGAAGCGGCCGGTGATGGTCTTATGCAGACTCCAGGGCGTCAGATGCGGTACGTGCCCGTAGCGCAGCGGCGCAATCTTTCGGGTCAGGTTGTAGCGCTTGATGAGATCAATCGTAAACGCGTAGCTGTTCATGATCGCCATGTACTGCTCGGCGACCTGAACGTTGCCGCTATCGCCGCCCAGATCGAGCAGCGAAAGCGCGCTGCTACCGATCCCCGACATCGCGGAACCCATCCCGATCGAACTTGCCATGCTTTCTTCCGGATTAACCGGAGTGATCGTGGCCTGCGCGCGGTACCATTTGACCGAAAAGTACTTGTCGCGAATCCCGACGTATCCCGCAATCAGGATCGTCGCACCCAAAATCAACCACCATCGCGCCGCCAAAATCCGCCCGTAGCGGATCATCTCGAGCACCGCGAACTGGGTCTCGCTCAGATGAACCGAGCGCGGAGCGGGCGACTGGCGCGCCGGAGGCGCGGCGCCATTGGCGGAACCATTTCCTTCAGTCTTATTCAAGATTCCTCCGGGCATCCGCCGCTCAATGCCAGACCATGCTGCTCCATGCCGGGGTCAGCCCGAAGCTCAGTTGCAGCATCATGCGCAACGAATTACGCGTGGAATAGTTGATGTTCTCGACATATTCGGTGGACAGCGTCCCGCGCATTTCACCCAGCGATTCGCCGAGCGGACTGATCTCGACCGGCAGATGCCAGAAATCCACCGCCGCGCCACCACTGTGCTCCTTGAGCAAAATTGCCCGGTTCGTTTCCGGCGCGCGCTCGGTATAGAACAGGTCGAGATCGACTTTGGCCGCATCATCGAACCAGCGCCCGACCGCAACGTCGGCGCGCGAGGCGTTGGGGCCCAAGGCGTTGCCCATGAGTCCGTTCTCATAACTCCAGTAAAGTGAGTCACTGTGCACCGAGTAGTTCGGTTCAAGGATGGTGTACTCGATTCCCGCATCGGTGCGCCCGTCTTCGGTCAGCTTGGGAAGGTACGCGCCGCCCTGGTAAGACACCGCCAAAAACGGCAGGAAGCGCCCAACGACGGGAATCTCGTTGGTCAGGTTATCCTCGCCAAGAATCTCCTGGTACAAGACCAGGTTGCGCAGGCGGGGGATGCGGAACTTGAGATAGATGTCGCCGCGTCCGTTGGTGTTGGCGCCGACGGGGTTGCCGGTGCTTAGACTGGTCGCACGGCCGAGGAAGCCGGCGAAACTGTAGTTGTCGTTGCCGGTGCCGCCAAACATGATCCCGTGGCTCAGTCCGAACTCGAAATTTGGCAGCGGCTTGAAACTCAGTTGCTGCATACTGATCCATGGACGCGCGAAGGTCCGGTCGGCGTCGAGCTGACCGAACACTACCTGGTACCGAAACAGCCCGAGGTACCTGAGGAACCCGGGCAAATGACTCGGATGGATGTTCTGCACGCGCAGCGCGGGAAATGGCTGCGCGTTGTCGCTCTGTGAGAGCAGACCGTGCAGCCCGACACCCCACGCCATTTCCTCCTGCCCGAACGAGATCGCGGTGTTGCCCAGGCTCACCACCGCGGCACCGGTAAGCAATTGCGCCCGGTCGGCGCTCGAAGAACCGTGGGTGAGTGGACCGGCAATCGCGCCCTCGCCGTAGCCGGTGATGAACCCGCCCAGACCCGCCCACCCCGACCAGCGCGCGACTTCGTTGCTGCCGGACTCGGTCGGGAGATTGTCGTTGTACGGCAGAAGCGGGGTTCCTTCGGTGAATTTGATTACGGGGCTGCTGGTGTCGAGCGTGCGACGCGTACCTGACGAGTAAACGTACTGCGCTTCGAGCCGCTCCACCGGATGCAGCATCGTCGGCAGATTATCCTCGCGATCGTTATCCACCCACCCTATTTCCTCACGCAGTTGCCTGCGTAGCGAGTGGACCAGATTGCGCGCGAGCGGGCTGGGGTGCTCGTTGTCGAGGTTTGACTCGGCTTCCAGCGTCAGCCGCGCGGCCTCGACCCGCGAAATCGGCTTGATTTCGGGCAGGTAGCTTTGCAGCAGGCCAAGTCCGTTAAGCGTGTCGAGCGCGCGGTAGATCGAGCTGTCGAGCGGAATATAAACCGCGTAGGTCGATCCGCTTGCGGGGCTGGTGGGCGCTATTGCCGCGAGTATCAGGGCGCACAGCGCGGAGCGCAAAATCGCGAACGCGCGGCATTCAACTCGGATTTTCATTGGCCCATCGCCACCGGAAGACCGGCCGCGCTATGGTGCGCACGCTCGATTGCGAGCTCGCGCTCGCGGCGGATTTCGCTCAGCTGTTGAAGCGCGTCCTCGTGCTTCGCCGCCGCCGGGTGAGCCGCGGGCGTCGCGGTGCGGATGCGCGCGCCGAGACCGTCGTGGCCGTCGCCCAGCAGATACATCAGCAGCACGCGGCGGACGTAATCTTGCGTCTCGCGATAGGGTGGCACGCCGCCGTACTTGTCCACAGCTCCGGGGCCGGCGTTATACGCCGCCAGAATTTCAGTCAGCGTCAGCGTGTGCGGCCCCGAGCCGCCCGATTGACTCCGGTAGGCGCGCAGATAGCTCAGAAAGCGCGCCGCGCCGAGGGTGTTGGACACCGGATCGAAGGGCTCACTTATGCCGAACCGCATCGCGGTTGCCGGCATCAACTGCATCAGCCCGATCGCTCCCTTTGGCGACACAGCGTCCGCATCCCCGCCCGACTCCACCTCCGCGATCGCGGCCAGCAGATCGGGATCGAGCCCATAAATGTGCGCCGCGGCGCGGAAGACGCGCTGCGTGTCGACCTCGCCCCCCGCGCGACGAACCAGCGGTCCGGCGCAAGCCACGCCCGCCCACGTCAGCGCGGCTATGAGCAAAGCCAGAATTGCTTTGATGCGCACATTCCCCCGAATTAAGTGGCTCTTGCGGTTAGAGGGTCGAAGCCAGTATCCCCAGCGTCGCGATCCCCATCATCGAATTCGCTATGACCTGTGTAACTGTGGAAGCGACTTGAAGCTTGTTTACGTAAACCAACCTCTCCGGCACGTAAATCGTGTCTCCCGGTTCCACCTTGGCCGCCATCAGTCCGCCCGATATCACGGGCAGCAACGGGAACATCGTCGATTCCTTGCTGTCGCGAATCCCCTGGTCGGTTTCTACGGCGCCGTCGGCCTTGATCACCATGATGTGATCGGGATCGGCGCCCTCGGTCGGGCCGCCGGCCATGTTCAGGTAATCGCGCACGGTGCCCCCCGGCCGGTAAACGATCGCGCTCGGGCTGTAAACCTGCCCCAGCACGTTTACGCCCGCCGGACGGGGCGGGATGGTCAGGATGTCCTGATCGACCATCGCGACGTTATCGGGAGAGCTGACGAGTTGGTCGATCGGCCTTAGGTGCACGACGAGTCGTCCCTGTGCCTGCCGGCTTTCGGATTGCGACAACACTTGCTGCAACATCCCGAGCGTCGCACCGTTGGCGTTGTTGTCGGGCGAGCCATTCATCGACAGCGTCGGATGCATCTTGACGCGGACGATCGCTTCCTGGAGCCGGCTTTGCGCCTCTTTCAACCGTTCCTGTTGCAGTTCCTTGACTGATTGCCGGATCAGCACCGTCGCGGGCAGATAGGCATCCGGCATCAGGCCCCCGCATCGCTCGAGCACCGACGCGATACGCTCGCCATCGTGGATCGTGTAAGGGCCGGGACGCGCCACGCGTCCGCGCACGTACACGACCCACGGCAGATGCCAGTCCGTCGCCTTTTGCACGAACAACTGGTCATTGGCTTCCAGATCGGGATTCTCCGCGCCAAGCCGGTCGAGCGCCGAGCGCAGATCAACGTCGATGAAAGTATGGCTGGTACGCGAGCCGTTGAGGACTTGCGTGCGGGCCAGCTCAGCCTGCTTCCGATACGCGTCGTCCTTGAGTCCGCCCGCCAGATAGATCAGATCGGACACTCGCATCCCGTGGCTCAGCACGTAGTAACCGGGATTACGCACCTCGCCCATCACCTGCACCGTCGGCAGGTACTTCATGTTCGACTCGCTGTAGATGGTAAGCTGATCCTCGGGCTTGAGCGCGAGGTTGGCGGTCCCGCCGAGATTTTCGGACAATGCCTGTCCGAGATCCACCGGCAACAGATGCACCGCTCGCGAAGGCCCCTCCTTGCGCCGGATCAGCGCGTATTGGAAGAAGGTGTGCGGCGCCGGACCTTCGGCGTCGGAAATCAGATCGGACACCCGCATCCCTTCGCGCCACTGATACTTGCCGGGGCGGTTGACATGGCCGACGGCGACCACCACGTCATGCTCGGTCGGCAGAACCGGATAAATCTTGATCAGATCACCGTCGTGAATCGTGAAGCCCTGAGAGCGAATGGTGTTCAGGTCGACGTCGAGCGCGATCCGCTTTTGATGATTTTCGACCCGCTCGACCTGCACCCGCTGCGCATAACCGAAGGCGCTTATCCCGCCCGCCAGTTTCATCAGATTCGCCAGCGACTCGCTTTGGCCTGACAATTCGTAAATCGCCGGGCGCTTGACGTCGCCACTCACCGCGGCGACCGGCCCGATGACTGGAACGAAGATCACGTCGCCGGGCTCGAGCTGATCGGCCGAGTTGTGTCCGGAAAGCAGCAATCCGTACAGATCGATTGATTTTGTAATCTGGTTGCCGCGTCGGAGCTCGATCCTCCGCAGCGACCCGACCTTGGTAATCCCGCCGCTCGCCTCGAGCGCGTTTGCCACGTGCGAAAGCGCGCTTACCTCATAGGCGCCGGGGCGCACGACCTCGCCCACGACGTAAACCTGGATCGAACGCAAGCGGCCCATCGTAACGTCGACGTTGACCCCCGTGATCTGCCCCGCGCGTCCCTCGATTAACTTCTTGACTTGTTCGAAGGTCATCCCGGCGACCTGCAGCGGCCCAATATCCGGCAGTACCACCGAGCCGTCGCGCGCCACTTTGAGATCAAGCGTTCTGTTGATCCGTCCCCAAAACAGGATCCGCAGTTGATCCCCCGGACCGATAAGATAGGTGCTGCCGACTGGAACATCGTCGTTCGGGCTCTGCGGCGATTGCGAAGCAAATAGCGAGTAGCCGAATTGGCTTAAGTTGGTGGTGCTTGGCGCCTGCGGTGCGGACCCGGAGTCAAGTCCGCGAAAGGTCCGCTCAATCGATGAAACCTGGCGGCCGGGGGCCGACAATGTTGCACTGGCGCCGGTTGACGCGTTCTGCGGTGAAGTCTCCCCAGGAACATTCTCGGGCTGAGCCAACTGCGTGCAACTCTTGAGCTGGCCCAGTTCTTCGTCGGTCAGCTTAAGTCCCAACGAAGATGCGACCCCGGCGACATCGTTGGGTCCCAGCTGCTTGGAGGCAAGATGCAGACAGAGTTCCTGGAGATCATCGGGGCTGAGCGATCCCGATGCGAGCTCCCCCTTGAGGCTTCCGACCTCGTCGGCGGAAATGCCGAGCCGCTGCATCATCGCCGAGACCGTCTGCGAGTTGAGCTCGCCGCTCATCTGGTCGCGTCCGGACAAACTGCCTTCGGCTTCGTTGGCGTTGGCCGACGACGGACTCGCCGCGCTCTGCGCTGCCGAGGATGAGCAGGGCGGAATTCCCGCAGCCGCCTTCGAATCCGCCTCCGGATCGTCGAGGCTGAAGCACTGCGAATTCGACGGCTGGGATCCTTGCGCCGAAAGTGAAGAACCGGAATTCTGCGAAAGAGACTGGCCTCTATCGAGTCCGCCTCCGCCTTGCTGCGCCGCCGCCGGTGGCGGCGCCAAACTCACGAGCATCAACAGCGCCAGCGCGGCTATCGGCGCGGCTGCGACCCAATTAAATCGTCCGCAATTAAATCGTCCGATAGAGGCGCGCATGATCGTCACCAAGTGCGAGGCAAATCTTCCCGCTGATTGGAGTATCCGCGGGATCCGCGCACGGCGCAGATCCGACGAATCAAATCGGTATTAAGGAAAAACTGGCAGCAGTTGCCGACGCGAATCACTAACGAACGCTCCTCGCACGCGTCCGCCATCCCATGTCAACCATGCACGGCAAATTCAGCTTTTATCTACCTTCGAAGCCCATTTTTTGATGATCGCGCCTGGATCCAGCTCGGTACCAGTTCGGGCTCCCGAGGTCAAATTTTGCTAAAAGGAGTCCTCTTGCGGGGAACTGACTATCATATTGCCCAAACGAATACAAATTAGCTCGACCTATAGATCGGATTGCTGATCCATCTTTTGCTGACCTTTGTTGACAATTGGTGATGGTTTTTGGGCACTTGAGCGCACCAGAGGTCGTTATGGTAAGCGGTGGGCGCCACGTAAACCAGCCGGACAATCCGCTGGGCGGTGAGCCGCTTGCGGCGCATCCCGCCGCCGCAAAGATCAGTGCAATCAACCGGAGGAAAGCGACTTTATTGATTTGCGCATGCGCGCTGATTGCGCGTCATCAGTGCCGGATTCGCACCTAGGCTCGCGGCAATTCATGACGCGCCATGACGGTTGCGCTCGAGTATCAGTCCGATCGCGGCTTGCCACTGACCGCCGCCGGGCGTGCGCGCATGTCAGTTGCAAATGCCAGTCGCGATTCTCACGCCGAGGCCGCAGTCAGTTCCCGGGCGAGTTTCTGGCGCACCTGCTCCTCGATCCAGACATAGGTGCGCTTGAGTCCCTCTTCGAGCGAGATCTCCGGCTCCCACTTCAGGACGGCGCGCAGGCGGGTGTTGTCGGAGTTGCGTCCGCGTACTCCCTGCGGCCCCTCGACATGTTTCTTCGACACGCGAATCGCCGCGATTTTTGCCACCATGTCGGCCAACTCGTTGATCGTGACCATCCGGTCCTGTCCGAGGTTGAGCGGTTCGCGATGCTCCGAGCGCATCAGCTTGTAGATGCCGAGCACGCAATCGTCGATATAGCAAAAAGATCGGGTCTGTTCGCCGTCGCCCCAGATTTCGATTTCGTGATTTCCGCCGAGCTTGGCAATCGCGATCTTGCGGCACATCGCGGCGGGCGCCTTCTCGCGGCCACCCTCCCAAGTGCCCTTGGGACCAAAGATATTGTGGAAGCGCACGATGCGGGTCTCGATTCCGTAATCCTCCCGATAATGCGTGCACAATCGCTCGGTGATGAGCTTTTCCCATCCGTAGGCGTCCTGCGGCTGCGCCGGATAAGCATCTTCCTCGCGCAGCGGCGTCACGTTGGTCTCAGTCTGTTTGAATTCGGGATAGATGCACGCCGACGAACTATAGAGATAGCGCTTGACGTGATTCTGATGCGCCGCCTCCAGAGTTTGGAAATTGATCATCGCGTTGTTGTAAAGGATCTGCGAGTGATGCGCCGAGATGAAACCCATCCCGCCCATATCGGCGGCGAGCGCGTAGACTTCGTCGATTCCCTGGGTCGCCTCGAGGCAATTCTCCCACTTGCGCAAGTCGAGCAGGCGAAAATCGTCGCATGCCGAACGTCCGAATTCAGGCTCCTTGATATCGACTCCTCGAACCCAATAGCCCTTGTCCTTGAGAAAGGCGCAGAGAAAGCTGCCAATAAAGCCGCCAGCACCGGTCACGAGAATCTTTGTCGCCATGCATTCCTCTAAGTGCGATGATTATTCAATTGATGCTTACTACAGCCAAGCCCGCATGTATCATATATTATTATGAAGTAGATCGCCACGCCGAATCGTATCTGGGTCAGGATGAGGATATAGCCCTGTTTACTCAACACCGCATGCCCTCGATGGCGTACGATTTGTTCTCGTCGACGCGAAATGCGCGTTCGACGCGCATTCATCCGCGACCACTGTAGCCGGAGCCTGTGTATCGGCAACGACGGCACAAGCAGGTCACGTGCCACGACGCACTCCGCGAAAGACGGGAAAATGCGCCGCCAGGAGGAACTCGATCAGGCACTAATGCTACAGACTGTGCGGTATTAGCACTGCTGCTGGGCGTCGTCGCAACTCAACCCCCGTGACGGCGGTCTGGTATCGCAGCCACTTCATCTCGAGATGTCTCGGTCTTTTTTTTCGGGAAAGATGGCATGAAAAGGCGCGGACGAGATGATCTAATTTCTTTTGTGAGTACGTGACTCCAAGAGCCGAATGACGATGGGCCAGCGAGGTGCGTCCGAAGATGAGCCCGCTCCTATTCGGTCCCGGGACCTTCCATACGGCGCATAACCAAATCATGCCTCAGCGGCGATCCAGCCGGCCCCAACATCTCCACCTGCTGGTCTGGCCCATTAAACGTCACCCGCTCGGTGTGCGGCAGCTCCCAGCTTGCGATCAGTCCGTCGGCGCTCGAGCTCGCGGCGCCGCCCACGCCCGAGTGCAGTGACGCGGGCTCGCCCAGCGCTCGCTTGAGCTGGCTTAGCACGTCGGCGCCCGCTCCAGGAGCAAACTCCGCGATCGCCATCTGCATCCCCATGTTGGCGGTGAACTCGAACACCACGGTCCGGTAGCGGATTCCGCCCGACTCGACGCTCTGGACCTTCCACACATTGGCGCCATAGGGACTGGTCTCGAAGTCGCCGTCGGGCAACTCTTCGCGCACGCGGTCGATTGACGATCCGAATTGCACGCCCAGAAACGACGTCAGATTCGGCTTCCCGAGATCAAACCAGGTCGATAGATCGTACGGCGAGTTCGAGACACTGCATCCGGCCAGAGTCCCCGCGAGGACCGCCGTAATCGCGGCCAGCACCACAAACGAACACCGGGTGCAACGTCCATAGTGAGGCGGGCGTCTCGCCCGCATCACTGATTTCTGGTCGTCCTCAATTCGGAGTAAGCAAGCGTCTGCATTGCCGTTCGGGATCCTTCGACTCCGGCCGCGGCGGCCTCGCTCAGGATGACGGAAGGAGTGGCCGCGGCGGCACAGATTCCGAATAAATACAGAGACTCTCAGGATGACAGAAGGGGTGGCCGCAGCCGCTCGATTCCGAATAAAATCACAGACTCTCAGAGTCTGTGATTTTTTTGAGTCTGCCGCCGTTCCGTCATCCTGAGCGGAGGCCGCCGCGGCCGCAGTCGAAGGATCCCGGGCGTTCGTGCACACCATCGCGATTTCTCCTCAAGCCTTCCCGTCACCAGCGTATCGCCGCACTGCCCGCACTGCGAGTGAGAGTCGGGACGCCGTGAGAGCGCTGGTCGTTCCCACCCTCGTAGTAGGCAATCGTGCGGGGTCTACATGGTCGTTCGGGATCCTTACGACTGCGGCCGCAGCGGCCTCCGCTCAGGATGACGGAAGGGAGCGCCGCAGCGGCCCGGATTCCAAATAGATTCACAGACTCTCAGGATGACGGAAGGGGGCGGCCGCAGCAGGCCCAAGAAATCACAGAGCCTCTCAGGATGACGGAAGGGAGCGCCGCCGCAGGCCAAAAAAAAACACAAACTCTCGGTTCAGGGAATTGCGCGCAGCCGCGTGAGATTGTTCCTCGAGCCGCTCGTAAGGACCGGCGAGACGCCGGTCCCACTGAACCCCAGCCGCCGTCCCGGCAGCCTCTTCAGCGCGGAGAACCTTGCATGCGTGACTACCGGCTGCCGCGGTTCATTGCGGCCATGGCTTCAGCCATTTCGGCGATTGCTTTTTTTACCGACGGACGGGTCTGCACGTGGGTCCACCATGCGGCGACCTTGGGGCGTGCTTCGAGCGGAGGCTTCGCGCCGAACATTCCGAGCAGATTCACGGCGTAGAAAATCGTCGGCGCGAGCGCGCAATCGGCCAGCGTGAAATCCGCGCCGCACGCAAAGCCACCGTCGGCCAGCATCCTGTCCAACTGATCCAGCCGTCCGTTCACGTCGCTCAGCTTTTCGTTGACTACTTTGTCGTCGCGCGTCTTGGGATTCATCTGCCCGAACAGCGCGCGCAGAGGCGGCTCGAGATACAGATCGTGAAAGCGGGTGAATGCGCGCACCTTGGCGCGTCCCTCAGGCGATTTCGGCAGCAGAGGAGGATTCGGGAACTTGTCCTCCAGGTATTCGTTGATCACTTCGCTCTCGGCGATTGTCAGGCCGTCGGCGTCCATCGCGGGCACCTTGCCGAGCAGATTGATCTTCAAATATTCGGCTGACTTCGAGTCGTTGTTCGGGAGCGGAACAATCTCGACCGGCGCGTTCTTGTCATAAATCGCGATCCGGCATTTAGTCGCGAAATTGGACAGATTTTGATTGTAGAGCTTCATCGATGCGGCTCCTTGGCTGCAATTTGAGGTGTGGATAGCGAATGCCGCTTATCGCAAAGCGCAGACGCGAACGCAAGCAGGAGCGAGCTTGCGGCGATCAGTTGCCGCCTTCGGATTGCTTGACGATGAAGATGATCGATTCGGCGAAATCGTCAGGATGCTCCAGCTGGGGAAATGGTCCTGAGGTCTTGAAGACAACCTTACCCGAACCGGGGAGAGCAGTGTGCAGCGCTTCGGCTTGGCTCGGTGTGTAATACGGATTTTTCGCCCCGTAGAGAGTGACCGTTAGGATATTGAAGATCTGTCCGATCTTCGATCGGATATGTCCCTCGTCTTTCGGCACCGAGTTCAGCATGTCGACTTGAGCGGGCGCGTCATTGGCCAGAGCCGCCAGCATCCGCTGATTCATGAAATCAGGCATCGGTGGCAGATCGAAAAAGCTCTGCGCGATGTATGCGCTGAGCGCCTCGGGCGTCGTCGGCAGCATCCCCTTGCGCAAGCGCTCGGCCCCGGCAGCGCCAAACATCCCGCCTGACACAAGAATCAGCCGCTCGACCTTCTCCGGATGATCGACGGCGTAATAGAGCGCGACGTCGGCGCCCAAGTCGGAGCCGACCAGGTTGATGTGATCGAGTTTGAGCTTGTCGATCAATTGCGCAAGCGCGCCTGCTTGGTAGGCAATCGTGTAGTCAACTTGCTTATGTTCCGATCCTGCAAATCCAAACAGGTTGGGCGCCACGACTTTGTAGTGCGCCTCTGCAATTGGTTCCATCACGCCGCGCCAGACCAGCGCCGCGTTGGGCCCCAATCCATGGACCATCACGACCGGATCCTGATCCCAGTATCCGCCGGTGATGTAATAGGTCATCAGGCCGTCGTCGAGCGCGATCTCGTTTTGCTGGACGCCCGACCATGCGAGGCGGGTTTGCTGAATCCATCGGAGCGTACCGATTGGCTTCAGGTAGATCGCGGCGCCGGCGACGCCCAGGAAGATCGCGCATAGCGGTCCCACGATGTTGATCCATGAATGGCGGCGCGTGGGCGGCGCGATCAGCTCGCCGCGGATTTGAGCTTCAGTTTTGACCGGAGTGGGTTCAGGCACTTGCGCATCTCCGCCCGGCGCGCGGATGCACGCCCGGACCGGACATATCTTAGCCGGATCGCCTCGCTCGTGCGCCGACTAATTCGCGGGCGGCGCGGAGGGCATGGCAGACGGCGCAGCCGCACTGCCGGACGGCGTCGCATCGGCGGCCGATGCGCCCGCACCCGCGCCGGCAGGTGACGTGGCAGCCTTGGGAGTTGCGGCGGCGCTTTCGACCGGCGCGGTTTTTTTCGCTTTCGCCAGATGACGATGATGATGCGCGCGGGCCGCGGCCTTCTTTCGTTCTTCAAACTGCCGGAGCTGCTCGAGACGATCGGATGCGCGATCGAGAGCTTTGGTCGCTTCCTGAACCGCGGCCGTCGCCTGGTCCGCGGCGACTGTTGCCTTCTGCGCGGCATCGAGCGCCTTGACTGCCGCATCCTCGGCCCGCGCTGCCGAGTCCTGAGCCTTCGAGGCCGCGGCCTCCGCATCTTCGGCCTGCTTCTCCTGGCCTGCCATGAAGCATCCCGAGAGCGCGAACGTAATGGCGATCATCGGTGCAATAAGAACGAGTCTGCGAGCAATCTTTGTATGGATGCGAGTCATAATTATGGCTACCGGCTACTTGGGACCGAAAGCTTCGACCGCGCGCATATCGGGCAGCATCGCATTGTCCGAGCGGATCGGCAGGATGCACACGTGCGTGGCGCCGGCCTTTAGATGCGCGTCTATACGCCCGCGAATCTTGTCCTCGGTGCCCCACGCGACGATCGCATCGACCAGCCGATCGCTGCATCCGTTTTCAAACTCGGAGTCGGCCCATCCGAGCGCCTTCAAGTTGTTGGTGTAGTTGGGCAGGCGCGGAACGTAGGTCTTCATGTAGCCGCGCGCCGCGGTGCGCGCTTTGGTGGCATCGGTCTCGAGGATTACGGCCTGCGCGGCGCAGATCATCGGCTTGGGACCGATTGCGGCGCGCGCCTTGGCGGTATGTTCGGGAGGCACGAAGTAGGTATGAGTTCCGTTGGCCTCAGCCGCGGCGAGCGCGAGCATCTTCGGATGCAGCGCCGCGAGCACCACGGGCACCTCTTCGCTCGGCTTGGGCGCGGCGTACAGCGCCGTCTTCATCTTCGGGAGATATTCCTTCATGAAGCTGTACGGCTTGCCGTAGTTATGGCCGCGCAGATTGCTGACCAGGGGCTTGTGACTGACACCGATTCCGAGCATGAAGCGATTTCCCGATTGCTCGGCTACGGTCTTTGATGCGGCGGACATCGTGATCGCATCGCGCGCCCAGATGTTCGCGATGCCGGTTGCGAGGTTCAGGCGGTCGGTATGACTCAGCAGGTAGGCGGCGTGCGCAAAAGGTTCGCGGCCGATTGCCTCCGGAATCCAGAGCGTCTTGTAGCCGGCCTTTTCGACCTTCTTCGCGAAGTCGGCGCTGTCGGGCGCGCTCATCGCGTCGAGGAAGAACCACATTCCAATTTTTCCGATATCCATAAGCGCAATAGTTAGCCCGATGAGAGAAATCGGACAAGCGGAATCGCGTCCCCAGATCAGTGGGGCGGGCGTCTCGCCC
Organism: Binataceae bacterium (SeqCode); assembly: GCA_050736695.1. Taxonomy (GTDB): domain Bacteria; phylum Desulfobacterota; class Binatia; order Binatales; family Binataceae; genus JBARDN01. The sequence goes on from JBOHWH010000204.1 coordinate 21,170, forward strand.
GTCGTCGATGGCGGCCCGCAGGGCCGCCTACCAATGAACTGCCGTCGCAGAAGCAGGCGGCCACATGCGGCGGCCTCGCTCAGGATGACGGAAGGGAGCGCCGCGGCGGGCCGAATAAATTCACAGACTCTGACTTGAGGGCGACGCGCGCAGCGCTAGCTGCCGGTTGAGGTGTAGTGGCTCACGCCGAACTGCCAGACGTACAGCGCCATCAGCAGAAACAGGATTCCGCTTAGCGGGCCTGCGTCGAGAAGCCATAGCGGGGTAGCCCATGGCGGACGATGGCCCAATAATCGCAGGATCGGGAGATAGCAGACGCATCCGATCGGCACGACAAAAATCAGGAAGTTGCGGAACCATCGCGAATATATGTCGAGCGGATATTGCGCGGCTTCCACACCGCCGTAAGTGAGGGTGTTTGCGATCTCCAGGCTCTCGATCGTCCAGAAGGAGAGCGTCGCCTGTAGTATAAGAAGACCCACGAATAGCGCGACTCCGCCGACGATTGCGGCGATCAGCAGAGCAAGCTTGCGCAGGTCCCAATCAATTCCCAGCAGATGCGTTGCGATCGCCAGCACAAGCACGCCCTGAATCAGGCGGCCGACGCGCGAGAGCCTCAGTTCATGACCGAGTAATTGGAGCGGCACTGCGCGCGGACGCAAGAGCAGGCGGTCGAAATTTCCACTCTTGACGAATTCGGTGCCGAACACATCGAACCCACGCGAGATCGCATCGGCGATCGCGAAGCTAACATTGATGGTCCCGTAGAACAGCGCAATCTCGGCGAAGGTCCAGCCGCGAATCTGGCCGAAGCGGCGGAACAACGCCCAGATACCGACGAACTCGACGAAAGTCGCCGCGAATTGCCCGATCGAGATCAATAAGAAGGAGCCCGGATACTGCATCTGCGCGCGAATCGACGCGCCGACGTACCGCCGATAGAGCTGCAGGCCGTTCATCGTTCAACCTCCCTGGACCTGCAGCCTGCTCATCGCGGAAGTCATCATGCGATGCCCTCCGAACACCAGCACGATCGTCCACGCCAGCATCTGCGCCAGCCCCACAAGCGCGATCCATCCTGTGAGTCCGCCAAAGTAGATTCGGTAGGGGATATCGACCAGGCCGGCGAACGGTTGAAAGAATAGAAAAGGTTGCAACCAGTTCGGAAAGAATTGCAGCGGCACGATACTGCCCGAAAGGACCAGCACCAGCGGCACCATGAACCCGTTCGCGCCGCGATCCGAAAGCGTCACCACGCACACGAGGTTGATCAGCATCACGAAGGCGCTCGAGAGCAGCACTACGACGATCATCGCGGCGACGAAGAGCGCGGCGGACCCCGCGCCGGCCGGCATCCTGAGCCGCCAGTCGCCCATGCCCAAAAGCGGCACGACCAAACCCGCGAACGCGAACATCATTATGCATCGCGGCACCACCCGCGCGACCATCCACGCCATCGCGCGCACGTACCAGAAAAAGTAGGTGTCGAGCGGACGCAAGCGGTCGTAGGCAACGTTGCCGGTCCGCACCATCTCGGCGACTTCCGGATCCGCGAGCCACGGAAACAGCGCCAGAAACGCCTGCCCAAGCCAAACGTAGGTTACAGCCTGCGCAAGGTTCATCGGCTGATGCGTCAAAGTGCTGCGAAAGAATGCCGCGAACACCATCACCTTTATAAATCCCCACCAGAGCTGCGTGCCGAACCCCGCCAGCGCCGCCGCGCGATATTGCAGCATCAGCGCGAATCGCATCCGGAACACGGTCAGATAGGGCCGCACGTGCATCAAGCCTCGGTGGCGCCGTGAAGGTTGTAGAAGTGCGCGATCACTTCCTCGATACGCGGCTGCTCGAGGTGGAAATCCAGCAACTCGTATTCGGCGGTGATTCGGCTGATTAGTTCCGGCGCGGGTGTCCGGCGAGGATCGAAAGCGAGCTCGATCGAGCTGCCCTCGCGTCCGCGCACCTGCACGCCCGCAATCTCGAGCGCGGGCGCGTCGCCGGCGAAGTCAATAAACAGGCGGCGCTCGGTCAAGACCTCGGCCCGCAGGCGCTCGAACGAGGTATCGGCAAGAATCGCGCCATTGCCGATGACAATTACCCGCTCGGCCAGAGCCTCGATATCGTGCATGTCGTGCGTGGTCAGGATTACGGTCACGCCGCCTTCGCGATTGAGCGTCTTGACGAACTCGCGCACCGCGAGTTTGGACGGCGCGTCGAGTCCGATCGTCGGTTCGTCGAGGAAGAGGATCGCGGGCCGATGCAACATCGCGGCGGCGATCTCGCATCGCATCCGCTGCCCAAGCGAGAGTTGGCGCACGGGCTGATCGAGCAGCCGTTCCAGGCGCATCAGCGCGACCATCTCATCGAGGCTTTTGCGATAGTCCGCATCGCTGACGCGATAGATGTCGCGCAGCAACTCGAATCCTTCGATCACCGGCAGGTCCCACCAGAGCTGCGTGCGCTGGCCGAAGACCACGCCGATCCGCGCGACGTGGCGAATCCGATCGCGCCAGGGAACCAGTCCCCCGACCTCGCAGCGTCCGGACGAGGGCCTGAGAATTCCGGAGAGGATCTTGATCGTGGTGGATTTGCCCGCGCCGTTGGGTCCGATGAAGCCGAGCAGTTCGCTGCGTTCGAGCGAGAAGCTAATTCCTGCCAGCGCTTCGATAACGCGATGGCGGCGGTGAATCAGCCCCTTGGCGGCGCCCCAGGTGCCGGCTTCGCGTTCGGAGACGAGATACGACTTCGACAGTTCTTGGACAAGAATCTGTGGCACGGATCAAAGCCTCCAGTGGAAACCCCCAAGCCTATAGAAGCGGCGCGCACCAATCAACGAGCGGACACTCCTTTTCACGATCCATCGAGGCTCGGCTGGATCGTGTCCATCACTTCGGCGCCTCGCCCGCGTGCGATCGCAGGAGGGGAGAATCCCTGGGAAACCGCCAGATGAAATAATTCGCGGGGTGCGCTAGATTGGGCGCAAATCGAAATCGAACGTGTGAGGTTACTTCATGGCAGCCGTGAAATTAGGCTTGATGTTCGTCAATTCCGGTCCGTACTCCGAGCCGCAACTGTTTACCCATCTGGTGCAGACTGCCGAGCGATGCGGCTTCGAATCGATCTGGACGGTCGAGCACGTTGTCATTCCGCAAGACTACAAATCGCCTTATCCGTATTCGCCCAGCGGAAAAATTCCCGGCCCCGAGGAAGTTCCGATACCCGATCCTCTGCTACCGCTGGCGTACGCGGCCGCGATCACGAAGAACCTGAAGCTTGCGACCGGCGTCATGATCCTGCCGCAGCGGCATCCACTATACGTCGCCAAAGAGGTCGCGACGCTCGATGTGCTCTCGAACGGACGCGCGCTTCTAGGCATCGGCAGCGGATGGCTGGAAGAGGAATTCCAGGCACTCGGCCTGAATTTCCACGAACGCGGCAAACGCACCGACGAGGCGATCCAGTCGCTGCGCGCGCTTTGGGGCGGCGGGGCGTCAACGTTTCACGGGAAACATTTCAATTTCGGGCCGGTAAAATGCTTTCCGAAGCCGGTCCGGAAGACTGGCGTGCCGATCATAATCGGCGGTCATTCGCCGGCCGCTGCAAAGCGCGCGGGCCGCTATGGCGACGGATTTTTCCCCGCGATCGGAGAGCCGGCCAAGCTGAAGGAACTGTTCGCGATGATGACCGCGGAGGCCGCGAAGGCGGGCCGCAACGCGGCGTCGATCGAACTGTCGTGCATGGGCCGCGCGAAGCTCGACGCGATCAAGGCGGTGCGGGACGTGGGCGTTTCGCGCGTCGTGGTAGCGCCCCCAGGTTTCGACAAGGAAGGGCTGACGCGCGGTCTGGAAACGATGGCGAACGACCTAATCGCGAAGCAGTAGCCGGCCTGACCGGCAAAAGAACTGGAGGTAGAGGCGGCTGGCCCCATGTGGCCGCCCGTCTTCCGCGGGCAGGGCCGACCGCGCCGCTGAATTGGGGTTTACGATCCCGGCATCACGCGCTTGAAATAGAAAATCTCCGGGTCGCCTTCGTCGAGGTTTTCTATTGTTCCGCTGCGGACGAACCCAAGCCGCTCGCATAATTTCCGCATCGGGATGTTCGATTGATTGGTCGAGGTGAACAGCTTTTCGGTCGGCGCGTCGATCTCCGCCGAGCGCATCAGCGAGTCCGCGATTCCGCGGCGGCGATAATCCGGATGCACCATCAGCAACTCGACGAAGCCGTGGCCGAAAAACTCGCCGATGATGACGTAGCCGCGCACGTGTCCGTCCACGCGCGCGATGGCGCATCGCCCCTGTTCGAGCGCGTGTCCGATAAATACGCGGCGCGAGGGACCGCGAAAGACGATTTCGTCCAGCTCGCAAATATGCTCAAGATCGGCGCTGGAAGCGCGGTCGATAATAGTCATCGCAACTCAAACTCCGCGGGCGTTCCAAGGTGTATCGTCGATGAAAGATCAAAATTCAGATGACCCGGTAATAGTTCGCGTCGAGGCGCCGCTCGGATGGATAGTGCTCAACCGTCCGCAGGTGCGCAATGCCCTGAATCTTAGAACCTGGAAGCGAATTCCGGAAGCGATCGAGGCGCTCGGCGCCGACCCTTCCGTCCGCGTGATTATCATGCGCGGGGCCACGCTCGAGGCGTTCATCTCCGGCGCCGACATCTCGGAATTTCCCAGCCTGCGGGCCGACGCCGAGCAGGCCCGCGTCTATCGCGAGGCGCCGGGCCGCGCGATCGCCGCGATGGCCGGATGCGCGAAACCGATTGTCGCGATGATCTCCGGCGTATGTATCGGCGGCGGCGTGCAAGTCGCGCTTGCGTGCGATATCCGGATCGCGGCGCGCGGAACGCGGATGGGTATCCCGGCCGCGCGGCTGGGCCTCGCCTATCCGCTCGAAGGGGTGATCATGCTGACGCATACCGTCGGGCCGGCCAACGCGCGCGAGATTTTACTCTCGGCGCGATTGTTCGACGCCGATGAAGCCTGTCAGATGGGACTCGTCAATCGCGTGGTCGAGGGTGACGAGCTGGAGGCGCACGTGCGCGACTATGCAATCAAGATGGCAGCGAATGCGCCGCTGACGATGCAGGCCGCGAAAACGGCGATTCGTGAGGGACTCGAAGATCCCGCCGATCGCGATCGTGCCGCCGTCGCAGAACTGGTCGCGCGATGCTTCGACAGCGAAGACTATCGCGAGGGCGTCAAGTCATTCATCGAGAAGCGTCGCCCGAAGTTCGAAGGAAAATAGATATTCGTCGAGTCGGACAGGAGGTTCGGAGCGTTATCTATAAAGAAACAATCGGGACTGCTTGCATCAGTCGAGGTTGTCTGTAATTTTACGCTCGATGTCAAACCTGCAGGAAGAACGCAGCGCACAAACTCGGCAGCGCCTGATGGACGCCACCGTCGAGTGTCTGTTCGAGCGCGGCTACAGCGGCACCACCACTACGGAGATTGCCGATCGCGCGGGAGTCTCGCGCGGCGCGCAATTGCATCACTTTCCAAAGAAAGACGAACTGGTCGTGAGCGCGTTGGAACACGTGTTCAGCCTGCGCCTCGTCGAGATGCGAAATATGGTCGCGGAACGCCGGAAGGGCACGCGCGAGAACCGGGTGACCGCGATGGCCGATGCGCTGTGGCCGATCTTCAAGGGTCCGACCTTCTATGCGTGGCTGGAGCTCGTCGTCGCAAGCCGGACCGATCCCGCGCTCAACGCCGCGGTGCGCGACGCGAGCGAGCGATTCGGCGACGGGTTGCTCGAGGGTCTCGCATGGATGCTGGATTGGCCGGCGAATCGGCGCGACGAACTGGAGTTGGTAATAGGATTGGTCTTCGGCCAATTGGAGTCGCTGGCGCTCGAACGGATTTTGTTCGCCGCCGATGTAGCCGATCCGCCGCAGTTCGGGAATGCGATCGCGCTCTTAAAAAAACTTTGCGTCATGATGTTGCAGGGGATGGACCTTCCTGAATCAGAAGAACCTGCGTCCGCCCGCGTAGAAGACAACGTAATCGACGAACCATCCTCAAAGGAGACCATGTGATGAGCGAAGTGATGCAATCCGCGGCGGATGCCCAGTTTTATTTCAATCCGTGGGACGAGGAATTTCGCGCCAATCCGTATCCGCATTACAAGCCGCTTTATACCGGCGGCTTGCGGCGGCTGGATCTCGGTTTTCCGCTGACGCTGGCCGCGCGGTACGCCGACGTGAAAGAGGTGCTGCTCAATCCTGAGCGGTTCTCGAGCGTGCAGCCCAAGGATTCCGCTTTTTCCAACCAGACCGACGCGTTCGGCGACGCGCCCACAGTGCTGCAATCCGACCCGCCGGTTCATACGCGCCTGCGGCGCCTGGTGGCGCGGGACTTCACTCCGCGGCGGGTTCGCGAGCTCGAGCCACGCATCCGGCAAATCGCGGCGACGATACTCGACAAGGCGGCGAAAAGCGGCCGCTTCGATCTGATGACGGATTTGGCGAACCCGCTGCCGGTCATGGTAATTGCGGAAATGCTCGGCGTCGCGCCGGAGATGTACGAAAGCTTCAAGCGCTGGTCGGACAAAGTGGTCGAGGCCGACAATACGCTTCCGGGAATGCCGATACCCGAAGATATCAAGGCTGCGTTCGCTGAGTTGAACGCATTTTTTGCCGAACAGATAGAACGCCGCCGAAAAACTCCCGGACCCGATCTGGTAAGCGCGCTGGTCGCCGCGCACGACGCTTCGGAAGCTCTCAGCTCGGCTGAGCTTTTGCAATTCGTCGTGCTGCTGTTGCTGGCAGGAAATGAGACCACGACCAACCTGATCGGTAACGGCACGCTCGCGCTCGGACGGCATCCGGAGCAACTGGCGATGATCCAGGGAAACCCGGCGATGCTGCCGGTAGCGATTGAAGAAATGCTCCGTTACGACGGCCCGGTTCAATCGACGTTTCGCATCGCGGCTCGCGACTGCGCCGTCGGCGGAAGCGAGATAAAATCGGGCACCGGAATATTTGTGATTCTCGCAGCGGCTAATCGCGATCCCGCGATGTTCTCAAATCCGGACCGCTTCGATATCACGCGCTCGCCCAACGACCATCTGGCCTTCGGCGAAGGAATTCATTTCTGTATCGGTGCGGGTCTTGCGCGGCTGGAAGCGACGGTCGCGATGGGTGCGATGCTCGAGCGGTTTCCGCACCTGCGCCTCGCCGCTCCGGAAACGCCGCTCAAATACAAGGGTTCATATTTTCTGCGCGGGCTGGCCGGCCTGGAGATGGCGACCGACTAGGCACCGGTGCATAGCGGCGAGACTGCATGCAGCTCTGATGCTGCGCGTCGCGAACGAAAAAGAATCGGGAAAACCATGCATGCGCGATGGCATCGCGCTTGCTCAATGTCCACCGCGCGGCGGCGCCGGCTTCGATCGTTGGCGGCGCTTTGGGTGGGAAGGCATAAGG
>JBOHWH010000205.1:0-39076 GCA_050736695.1 Binataceae bacterium (SeqCode)
GAGAGTGAAGGGCGGCCGGAAAAACTGGGATGAACATGAAACCACAACCACCAACGACACGCCCCGGGAGGGGCGAAATAACCGACGGTCTCTACTTTTGAATGGCGGGAAATTGGGGGGCAGGCCATCGGCAATCACGTCACCAAGGGCGCAATCGTGCCACTCGACATTCCGCTTTACGCGGTGTTCAGCAACCACGGCCTGAAACTGCGCAATCGGATTGTCTGGCACTTTGAACACGGTCTTCATTGCTCAAAGCGCCTGTCTGGACGATACGAAACGATCAACTGGTTCACAAAAGGCGACAACTACACTTTCAATCTGGACCCAATCCGCGTTCCCTCAAAATATCCAGGTAAGCGGTACTTTCGCGGTCCAAAGCGCGGCCAGCTTTCGTGTAATCCCAAGGGGAAAAACCCCGGCGACTTGTGGATCATCCCGAACGTCAAAAACAATCACATCGAAAAAACGTCGCATCCCTGCCAGTTCCCAATTGAATTGGTCGAGCGTCTCGTACTCGCTCTGACCGACAGCGGCGACAGCGTTCTAGATCCTTACGTTGGCGTGGGTACAACCGTAATCGCCGCCGCCAAAAATGGCCGCGTCGGATACGGATGCGACAATGTTCAAGAATACATCGATCTCGCGTGGGAGCGTGTTCATCAATTGCGAGCGGGCATTTTACGCACCCGACCGATGGGCAAGCCAGTGTACGATCCGGCGAAGCCCTACGGCGGGCACCGATGAACATCGCGGCCCAGTATTCGCATCTGAACGGCCTCGAATTTCTACTCGTCCACCACAAGCGGCGTTGGCAAGAGATTCAGGCGGTGATCGCCGCCATCAATGCCGCGAAGTGCCGAACGAAAAAGTCAAAGGAATATTCTAAATCGAAGAAAGGGTTGCTCTATTCTCCGATAGACCTGGATGGGTGCATGAAAACCGAGTTCGAGCAGCGCGGCTGGTCACAGCGTCGAACGTCGTATTGGGTCACGGGCGATGTTCAACTAATCAGGAAGACGCTCACCATGAAGGTGGCGGATCAAAAAGCGGAGATTGAAGCTGCCGGTCACCGCGCCATCAGTTCATACAACCAGACGGATTATGTGAAAGATCGGATCGCGGTCGAAGTGCAGTTCGGGAAGTATTCGTTCATCGCTTACGATCTGTTCGTCAAACACATGGCCTTCTATGTCGGGGACGTGATCGATGTCGGCGTAGAGATACTGCCGATGAAGGATCTTCAAGAAGATATGTCCACAGGCATCGGATATTATGAGGGCGAGCTGTACAACGTGATCCGCCAAGGACGCGGTGTGCCCGCCGTGCCCCTTGTGCTCATTGGCGTCGTGCCGTGATAGGCTAACGGCTGTTAGCCTACTGCCAGATCGCCTTTCTCTACTAACAAACTGTTGGTTTGCAAGCGATGTTGCCACGACCGAACGCAATGGCTATCCTCAGGTCACCGTTGCCAGCGCAATGCTTGGCGCGCAATGAATCGCACACTTTTGACAGCCGGGCGGCAATCGCCTGGCGCCGGTTTACGCGGGTTGGTTGGTTTGCTGGCGACGCGGGACGGCGTTGGCCTCTACGCCTGCGCGCTATTGAAACGCCTTCCGGATCTGCCGATCGAAGATGAGGGGCGGCTCCGCGGAGGCTGTCGATTTTCTCTTAAAGCCGTAATTCCGAGCCGCAGGCGAAGGATCTACGCGACGCGATTCTCTGCGGATCCACTGAGACTTGCCTCCGTCATTTCGACCGCAGGGAGAGATCCCGAGCGGAGGGCTACCACATGTGGCGTCGGCGTCGAGTATGGACGCCTCGGGATTTCTCGCCGAGGGCTCGAAATGACGACCCCAAGGGAACCGCCAACGCCGAGATACTTATCCTGTCGAGGCCGCTCCGAGGATTATCGACAGTGTCTGCCGACGCGCATCTGCGCGAGAATTTTGTCGAAGGCGTCTTCGCCTATCGCCGCCTGCTATCGTTCCTTTCCACGCGATGGACGATCGACGCGCTGGCGAACTTTCCACGTGCGCAAGTTTCAGATCGCATATCTGGAAGGTCAGGTTTATCTTGAGCCGCATCCGAAGGAGCTGATGCTCCGTAATCATGTGTAGGCGCGTTGCCGCTCAAGCTTCCAGGGCGCGCAGGGCCAGGCCGCGTGCGACCGAGGTGAATTCGTTGCCCATGCGGATTTTGCCGGCGCCAAACCGCGCCTCGAAAATTTGCCGCACCGCGGGCACGAACGATGAGCCGCCGGTCAGAAAAACGCTGTCGATTTCTTTGCGATCGATCGCGGCCGCGCGCATCAGCCGATCCACGCATCCTGCAATCTCGCCGAGCAAGCGCACGATCCAGTCGTTCAGCTCGCGGCGGGCGATCGCGCGCCGGATCGCGGTCGGCGGATCGGTGAAGTCGAACTCCGCCGACTCGTCGTCCGAGAGCGCGAGTTTGGCGCGCTCGATCTCGCGAAAAATGTAATAGCCCAGGTCGCTGTCGATTACGTTGACCAGCGCCGCGATCTTCGCCGGTTCGAGCGACTCGCGTTCGAGCTCGCGCAGCCGAAAGAGCGTAGCGCGAGTCTTGAGCATCGACAGATGATGCCATCGTTCCAGCCGCGCGTATGGCCAGGTCGGAGCGGGAAGAGTCGCTCCATACGGCGAGCGATATTTCGAGCCGCGTCCAAGCGCGGGCGCGACGACGTGATGGATCATGCGGCCGTCGAAAGCGTCGCCGGCGATCGCGACCCCGTCGTTGCCCAAAATCTCAAACCGTTCGCGAGGCTCGGCTGCCACAGCGCGGGACGCTTTCAGCCGCAGAATCGAAAAGTCGCTGGTCCCGCCGCCGAAGTCCGCGATCATGACCGTCTCGTCGCGAGTGATTCGGCTCGCGTAGTCATAGGCGGCCGCAACCGGTTCGTATTCGAACCGCACCTCGTCCCATCCTGCGCGCCGGATCGCAATATCAAGCCGTGCGCGCGCCACGTCGTCGTCGGCGGAAGTCTGCGCGTCGGAGAAATGCACCGGGCGGCCGACGGTGATACCGGCAGGCAGCGGCCCGAACTGCGCTTCGGCGCTCTGGCGCAGCTTGATCAAGATCGGCGCGATCAGATCGCCGAGCGAATAATTCTCGCCCATTATGTCGGTGGACTGGAACGTGCGATCGGCCAGAAACGACTTGAGCGACTGGATCAGCCTGCCGTTGCCGCCGGCGGCAAGATAGCGCCGAATCGCGTCGTTGCCGACCGACAGCGCGGCTTCGGTCCCGCCGCTTTCTTCGGTCGATTCGAAGAACAGAATCGAGCGAAAGGTTTCGGTCTCGGGCGCGCCGGCGATATCGGCGGCAAAGCGCGCCAGACGCACCGCGCCGTCGCCGCCGATCACGGCGATCGCGCTGTTAGTGGTGCCGAAATCCAGTCCGACGGCGCGAATCTGCGCGGTCATTACGAGTCTCCCGTGCGCGGCTGTATCATCCGTCGAGAATCCAGTCGCGCCGAAACGTTGTCAACGTTGAGCGTTTCGTATAAATTGGCCAAACCCTTAGGATGATTGCGTTTTCCGATACTCACGTATCGTTCGCACGCCTTCCGATTACTTCGATTCGATCATCGCCATCGCGCCGCGCGCGCAAGCGTGGTTTCGCATTCGCGCGCGGCGCGATTAGAATCACGCTCAATCAGCGCAGGAGCCGAACCGGGAAACGATGCGATCAACTCACGTCTGGAAATTCGCCGCCACGTTAATCGCACTGCTCGCCGTGGCTGGATGCGAAGTCGAAGGGCCGGCGTTCAAGCGCATGGTGCTGCCGAGTACGAAGGCGATCGTTTACGTCTATCGCCCGTATCACTATATGGGCTCGATCGATGAGCCGGAGATCACTTGCGGCAGCGGCACGATCGCAATCGGAGCGGGCGGATATCACGCTTTCGTCGAGGAGCCGGGAACGATCAAATGCTTCTCGGCGACGGTGCCCAACAATCCCGTCAGCTTCGAGGCGCGGCCGGAAACCGATTACTTCATCCGCTTGGCTGTCACCGAAGGGGTTGCCTCCAATCCGGTCACGCTGACCAAGGTCGATCGCGCGACCGGACTCGACGAGATCGAATCGACCCGCACGCCGCAATAGGAATGAGGCGGAATTACACATGCCGCGAATTGTAAGCCTGCTGCCGAGCGCCACCGAGATCGTGTGCGCGCTCGGATTTGAAAACGAGATGGTCGGCCGCTCGCACGAATGCGATTTTCCCGCCGGAGTGACCAAGTTGCCCGCGCTCACCGAACCCAAGTTCAAGGTCGAGGGCGCCAGCGCCGAGATCGACCGGCGCGTGAAGGAGATCGTCGGCGAGGCGCTTTCGGTTTATCGCGTCGATGCGGCCAAAATGCGCGCACTGCGTCCCGAGGTTATCGTCACGCAGTCGCAATGCGAGGTTTGCGCGGTCAGCGAACGCGACGTCGAGGCGGCGGTCGCCGAGTGGCTGGGCGTCCGGCCTAAAATAGTGTCGCTCGCGCCCTACGCTCTGGCCGACATCTTCACGGACATAAAGCGTGTCGCATCGGCTCTGGGAGCCGCCGGCCGAGGTGACGCGCTGGTCGAGAAACTTCACGCGCGAATCGATATGATCGCGGCGCGCGCCGGCGCGTTGGACACGCGTCCGACATTTGCCTGTATCGAGTGGATCGATCCGATGATGGCGGCCGGAAACTGGATGCCCGAGTTGGCGGCGATGGCCGGAGGTGCAAATCTGTTCGGCCGCGCCGGCGAGCATTCGCCCTGGATGAAGTTCGATGAGCTCGCCGGCGCCGACCCCGAGGTGATCATGATTTCGCCGTGCGGATTCGATATCGTGCGCACTCTGACCGAGTTTCCCGCGCTGACCCGCGACCCGCGATGGAGCAAGCTGCGCGCGGTGCGCGAGCGCCGCGTGTTTATCGCCGATGGGAATCAGTACTTCAATCGCCCGGGCCCGCGGATCGTCGAGTCGTTCGAGATTCTGGCCGAGCTGCTTCATCCGGAGGCGTTCAACTTCGGCCACGAGGGAGCAGGCTGGCGCCGCGTATAGTGAAGAATTATTTCTTCATCAAGTACTGCATCCCGGCGCGCGCGGGCGTGAGCTTGATTCCGAACTCCGCGATCAGCGGCGCGATGTCGCAGGCGTTGTCCGCGGTGACGAAGGTGACCGCATCGCGCGACAGTATCGGCTTGGGCAATTTTTCGGCGATCGCGCCAATCGCGCGCATCAACCCTTCGGGGATATGAACGATCGGGCGGCGATGTCCGCTCGCATCCATGACTATTCGAATCATCTGGTCAAAGGTCATGAGATCGGGTCCGCCAATTTCATAGATGCCGTTTTTTCCGCGTCCGGAGATCGCAAGCGCGACACATGCCGCAAGGTCATCGACCAGCACCGGCTGCACCTTTTGCCGTCCGGTCCCCGGCACGCCGAACACCGGCGAAAATTTCAGCAACTTCACAAAATTGTTGATGACCGCGTCTTCGGGCCCGTAAACCAACGACGGGCGGAAGATCGTATAGGTCAGTCCCGAATAGCGAATCGCGCGTTCGGCTTTACCCTTGGCGCGGAATCCCGGATGAGTCGAATTCTCATCGGCGGCCGCGCCGCTGATGTAGATGAATTGCGCGACCGCGGTGTCTTTGGCCGCCGCGAGCAGCGCAAGAACGCCGCCCAAATCGATTCGTTCAAAGGTGAGGCCGCGGCCCGGATTCTCGACCGGATAGCCGTCAAACTGGATCGCATCGAATACGGCGGCGGCGCCTTCGAGCGCGGCGCGCACCGACTCCGGTTTGAAGATGTCGGTTTCGACGAACTCCGCGTGAGTTTCCCATAGCTGCTTTCGCGCCTTCTCCGGATGGCGGCTCAACACGCGGAGTTTGAGTCCGGGGATTTCGGCTAACCGGCGCACAACCGCGCGGCCGATAAATCCCGAGCCCCCGGCGATCGCGATGATTTTTTCTTCCATGCGTGCGCTTCTTTCAATTAGGCCCGCGCGCACAGCTACAGACAAGCGGAGAGAGTCGGCAACGAACAGCTACAGGCGTCGCCACGCGGAATTAAATCTTTCGCGTTCGAGGTAGCGTCCGCGTCCGGCGAGCGCGTGTGGCGCGCGGTCAGTGACAATAACCTGGCCGTGCGAGATCGTTTCTCGCGGCCATCCCGTGATCTCGAAACCTTCGAACACGTCGTAGTCCGCGCGCGAGTGCATCTCGGAGCTGCGAATCACCACCTGCCGATCCGGATCAAACACGATCAAGTCCGCGTCGCTGCCTTCGAGGATCGCTCCCTTGCGCGGGTAGAGCCCGAAGATTCGCGCCGGGTTGGCCGCGATCAGATCGGCAAAGCGCGCAAGCGGGATGCGCCGCTTCGCGACGCCTTCGGAGTAGAGCATCGGCACCAGAGTTTCGAGATTCGCCATCCCCGGCGGGATCCGGGTGAAGCGATCGGCAGATTGCTTTTGCGCAAGGTTCCAACTGCAGTGATCGGTGGCGAGCACGTCAATCGTGCCGTCGGCGATCCCTTCCCAGACCGCATCGCGATCGCGCTCGGACCTGAGCGGCGGAAAACCCACGTACTTCCCGGCGTCAGGTTCGAAGTAACGCTCGTCGTTGAGATAGAGATAGATCGGGCGCGTCTCGGCGAGCACTGTTTGTCCGCGAGCGCGTGCGCGGCGGATCGCCTGCAGAGCGGCGGCGCTCGAGAGATGGACGAAATAAGCGGGTGCGTTCGCAATCGACGCCATCGCAAGGCCGCGTTCCACGGCGGCAGCCTCTGAGAGCGGCGGCCGGCTGGCGGGGAAATTTGCGACCGCGAACTTGCCGGCGCCGAGCAGGCGTTCGGTGCAGTGCCCGATCAGGTGCTCGTCCTCGGCGTGGATCGCGAGCATCGCACCGGCTTCGGCGGCGGCCCGGAACGCGCGCAGAAAATCGCGCGCGCGAGCCTCGAAACCGCGCATCATGAAAATTTTGAAACTGGTCACGCCGCGTTGCACGATCTGCACAATTTCCGCGATCGCCGCCGGCGACGGATCGAGAATCGCGACGTGGAAGCCGTAATCGATCACGGCGCGTCCGGCGGCCTTCGCGTGCCACTTGGCGACCGCGCCGGCCAGTGTGCCGCCTTGTTCCTGGAACGCGTAGTCGATGATGGTGGTGACTCCGCCGGCGGCGGCCGCGACGGTGCCGGACTCGAAGTCGTCGATCGTGCGCGCGTTGAACATCTCGGCGTCGAGATGCGTGTGCGCATCAATCGCGCCCGGCAACAGCAGCATCCCGTGCGCGTCGATCGTGGTCGCGGACTCCGCCAGAGTGCCCGGCGCCGCAACCTTTGCGATCTTGCCGCCGCGGACGCCGACGTCCAGCGCACACACGCCGTCGGGCGTCACCGCCGTTGCGCCCGTGATTGCAAGGTCCAGCATGTCGGTTCCTTGCGCGGAGTCAGTGCGTCTTGCGGGGCCGGCGCGCGCGTTTGACCCGCGGCGGTTTGCGCGCGTGGCGCCGCCGCCGCGGATTAACCTCGCCGGGGATGGCTTCAGCGGCAGCATCAGAAGCGAGCGCGGACTTGATCATCGCGGGATCGATCGGCATCAGGCTGAAGCGCGAAATCTCGGGGCGGCAATTAATTCTGATCCGCAGCCAAAAGGTCCCGAGTCCGCGATTGGTGTAGATGTAAAAATCCTCGTAGCGGTTAAGCCCCGAGTAAAAGCGCTTGCCGATTCGCAAAATCGACTTGAGCGGCGAGCCGTAGTACGGAATCCGCACGACGCCGCCATGGGTATGCCCCGACAGCATCACGCCCGGATGCAGATGGCGAGCGTACAAAGCGGTGTCGGGATTGTGCGCCAGCACGATTGCGCTTGCGCTGGCCTCGACCCCCGAGAAGGCGCGCGCGGGTTCCGCGTGACGCGACCATAAGTCGTCGATTCCGACCACGATCAATTCGCGGCCGTGAACCATGATCCGGCGATTCTCGTTGGACAACACGTCGGCGCCGGCGGAGCGCAGCGCGATGGTGATCTTTTCGGCCGACGACCAATGGTCGTGGTTTCCTAAAATCGCGATCACGCCGTGCGCCGGTTTCAAACCGGACAACGCCTCGCGAAACGGCGTCAGAAACCGCTGCATCGTATCCGGACCGGAAAAATAATCACCGGTCAGAAACACCAGATCGGGACGCTCGCGATTGATCGCTTCGACCGCGAGGTAAAGCCGCGCCAGATCTTCATCGCGATCGACGTGGAAATCGCTGATCTGGCAGGCGACTATCCCTCGATGCTCCTCTGCGAGGCCACGCACCGGCAGATTAATGTGCGCGACATCGAGATCATCGATCGTGCGCCGCCAGATCCGGTGCAGCGGACGCAGCGCGAGCGGGGGCCTACGCTTGCGCGGCTTTGCGTGCGCGGCATGCTTCGAATGAGAGGGATCGGCGATTAACTCCGCCGTGGACATCAGACTCACCATACTAGAACAGATCGAGCAGCCCGCGAAAGCTGCCCACGCGAACGATGCGATCGTTGGGGTCGAGTTCCTCGTCCTCGAGCTCCCAGGTATGCGGATGCGGAATGTAAACCGCGTGCAGGCCGGCGCGCACGGAAGGATTGATATCGGAGCGCGGGCTGTTGCCGATCATCCAGGTCCGTTCCGGATGCAGCTCGGCCTCATCGATCAGGCGCCGATAGGCACCGACGTCCTTTTCGCGCGGCGTCTCGACGCGGCTGAAATAGGCTTGCAGCCCGGAGCGCGCGAGCTTTTCCAACTGTTCGTCGCGTTGACCCTTGGTGAAGAGGACCAGGTGATTGCGCTTGGCGAGTGCGGCGACGGTCTCGGCGACATCGGGCAGCAGCGGACACTCGCGCTCGCACAGGCGCTGTCCAATTTGATCGATCGCGGCGTGCAGCGCGGCGGCGTTGCCATCGGCCGAAAGATCGTCAGCCGCGTGATGCAGCGCCAGCACATATGGGCGCCGCCCGTAGCCATCGGTTTTTATCAGCTTGAGCTCGGCGCGCCGGACCGCGTCCGCGGCGGCTTTCCCGGCGATACCCGGATTGCTCTGTGCGGCAGCGGTGGCAAAAGCGGCGAAGGCTTCAAGGAAATGGACGTTCGAGTCCCAGAGAGTGTCGTCGGCGTCGAAGATCAGATCCAGCTGCTCGCGGGAATGTGCACTCATCATCTAAAATCGTATCCGCGCGCGCCGGACCGGGCAATCGTGTGGGCGGGCAAGGTTCACGATCAGCCGGGAATCGGGGTTCGCCCCGGGATGTGGCCCGAAGGCAGAATCGCGAGTGCGCCGGTGTTCGGATTGCGTCCGACGTAAACTTCGGTTTCGTAAACTTTCGTCAGATTGTCTTCGGTCAGCACCTCGAGCGGAGTTCCGCTGGCGACGGCCGCGCCGTCTTTCAGCAGCATCACCTGGTCGGCGTAGGCCGCCGCGGCGTTGAGGTCGTGCAGCGTAGCGATCACCGCCAGCCCGTGCTCCGCGGCGAGTTCGCGAAACCGCGCGAAGATTCCAGCGACATGGCGCAGGTCAAGAAACGCCGTCGGCTCATCGAGCATCACGATGCGCGGCTGCTGCGCAAGCGCGCGCGCAAGGAATACTCGTTTGCGCTCTCCGCCCGAGAGCTCCTCGATGTGGCGATGGGCGAATTCGAGCAGGTCGAACCGCCTGAGCGCCTCGCGTGCGATCTCGAGATCGGCGGCGCTCTCGAAGCGGAATGCGCCCAGATGCGGCGCACGTCCCATCAGCACGATCTCCAGCACCGTGAAACGGAACGCGACCACATTTTCTTGCGCAACCGAAGCGACGACTTTCGCGAGCTCGCGCCGATCGTACGACTTAAACGCGCGTCCGCAAATCTCGACGGAACCGCCGCGCGGCCGCATCGTGCCGGAGAGCACGCGCAGGATCGTCGATTTGCCGCTGCCGTTGGGTCCGACGATCGCGAACACTCGGCCCGGATCGACGGAAAACGAAACTCCGCGCACAACGTCGTCGGCGGTGTATCCGGCGCGGATACCCACCGCGCGGACCGCGGGTTCTATTGTCACCGCGGGATTCACAGCGCCAGCGGGCGGCGCTCTTGACGCCGCAGCATGTAGATAAAGAATGGGCCGCCGCACAGCGCCGTGATCGCGCCGACCGGGATTTCCGCTGGAGCGATCACAACCCGCGCCAACAGATCGGCAATGACCATGAAGGCCGCGCCGCCCAAAAGAGACGCGGGCAGCAGTAATCGATGGTCCGAGCCGAATGCGAGCCGCAGCACGTGCGGTACGATGAGGCCGACGAACGAAATAATTCCGCTGACCGACACCGCCGCGCCGATCATCACCGAGGTCGCGATAAAGATCGTGCGCCTGAGCGCGTTGACCTCGACCCCAAGCTGGGCCGCGGGTTCGTCGCCGAGGCTCAGGAGATTCAAATCGCGCGCCTTGTACATCAGGACAGCGAAGCCGGCGGCGCCGAGCACGCTGACCGTCGCGACTTCGCGCCAGGTTGGAGATTCAAGGCTGCCCATCAGCCAAAAGAGAATCGTGTGGGTGTAATAAAAATCGACGACGCTGTTCACCAGCATGATTGCGGCGCCCCAGAACGCATTGAAGATCACCCCGACCAGGAGCAACGTGAACGGCTCGAGCTGCCCGTCCACCTCCGCGATTCGATAGACCGCCACGGTCGAGAGCAGGGCCGCCGCGAACGCAAAAATTGGCACCAGGGTTTCACCCGCGCCGAATCGCGAGAGAAACACGAGCGCGATAATCGCGCCGAGCGCGCCGCCACCCGAGATGCCGAGAATTCCGCCTTCAGCCAACGGATTGCGGACGAGGGCTTGCAGAGCCACTCCCACGCTGGCAAGAACCGCGCCGACCGCTATTCCCATCATCACGCGCGGCAGCCGCGCCGCGATGAAGATCACGTGATCGGGACTGGCCGGATCGGACATCGCACGCGTGAGGCTGATATGCACGCTGCCGAAAGCGATCGCAACGATCGACGACAGCACGGTCAGCGCGGCCAGCGCGCCCAGGATCGCAAGCATCCGTCCGCGCGTAAGGTGCGCTTGCGTTAGAGCGTCGAGCGGTGGCTCCGGCACGCGGCCGGTCTCCGTCATCGCGTGGCCTCCGGATTAGCGCGCACTTCAGAGACGCGGGGCGAAAACCGCTCAGGATGAATCATCGCCGCGATCGTTTCCAGCGATTCACCTACTCTTGGCCCGGGATGAAGAATCGGATCTTGCGCGTAGCCATAAACGCGATGGTTACGAACGGCGGGGATAATGGGAAAGCGATCCCAGAAGTGATGCGGCGCCTGCGCGCCGGTGCCCATCTGGCCATCGAGGATCACGTCGGGACGGCTCGCGATAATGTACTCGAGGCTGAGTGCCGGCCATTGCTCGCCGGAGGAATCCGCGAGGTTTTCTGAATTGGCAATCGAGAGCAGATCATCGAGAAAAGTTCGCCTGCCGGCCGCGATGATCGGTTCGTGTCCGACCAGCATCAGCACACGCACTCGCCGAGTTCCGCTGACCTTCGTGCGCACCGAATCGATTTCCGCATTGAGCGCGGACAGCATCGCGCGCGCCGCATCCGCGCGCCCGATCCGAGTACCGACGCTCAGGATGCTCGCCTCAATCTGGTTGAGCGAGTCGTCGTGCACGATCATCACCGCGCAGCCGTTGGCGCGCAAAAGGCCGAGTTCGCGCGTGTCGGAAGATAATCCGAGCCCAATCACCAGGGTCGGACGAAGGCCTATAATCGCTTCGACGTTCGGCGTAAGAAACGAGCCGACGCGCGGCAAACGCGTTGCGGCCGGGGGATAGTCGCAATACTGCGATACGCCGACGACTTGGGCGCCCGCGCCAAGTGCGAACAGAGTCTCCGTCACCGACGGCGCCAGCGAGACGATTCGTTCGGCACGGCCCGCCTGAGCGGCGCACGCTGGAGGCGGCGTGAGAGTCAGGGTCAGCAGGGCGACCGACAGCGCGGCGATGGCGGCGGCGATTCCCGCGGGTGCGGAAGCGGCAGTCATCCAGCGAAGGTAGCTGATCCGGCCCGGCGCCGTAAGTGGGCGCGCGACGCGCAATGTTGCATCGGCGCGCGTGCGTCGATTAGCTTCATCGACAGCCAAGGAGACCGCATTTGTTGAAGATCGCCGTATGCATCAAACAGATTCCGCTGATTGAAGACGCCAACTTCGACGCCGAGACCAAGACCCTCAAACGCGGCGGCGCGGCGGTGATCAGCGCTTTCGATCTACGCGCGATCGCGCTCGGGGTCGAACTCAAAACCCGCCACGGCGCTGAGACCACGGTTATCACGATGGGGCCGCCGCAGGCGCGCGCCGCGCTGATCGACGCGCTTGCGATGGGCCTGGACCGGGCGGTGCATCTGGAAGATCGCGCATTCGCGGGCTCGGACACGCTGGCGACTGCGCGTGCGCTCGCAACCTGGCTTTCGCACGGGAGTTTCGATCTGGTTCTGCTCGGAAAATATTCGCTCGACGCGGAGACGGGACAGGTCGGTCCTGAAATTGCCGAATTGATCGCCGCCGGGCAAATCACCGGCGTGCGAAAGATAGAAGTCGAAGGCGCCGTTATTCGCGCCGAACGCGAGAGCGACGAAGGCTATGACGAGATCGAGGCGCGGATGCCCGCGGTGCTGACCTGCGCCGAGCGGATCGCGCCACCGATCAAGATGAAACCGGGAGCGCAGGAGGAAGCCAAGTCGAAGCCGATCCTCACGGTGCGCGCGGGCGAGCTGAGCGGCGACCCTGGCGCATTCGGATTCGCGGGCTCGCCGACCTGGGTGCAGGAGGTGCGCGTTCAAGCGCCGCCCAAAACCGAGTGCCATATGATCGATGCCTCCGATCCGGAGCGCGCTGCCGCCGCGGTGATCGACGCGCTCGACGCGGTTCATGCGCTCGAGCCGCGAAAGCGTACGCGCCGCGCCGTGCCGGCAACGGTCCGCCCGAGTGTCCACGGGCGCGACGTTTGGGTTGCGTGCGAAACCGATCTTGCGGGCCATATCACCCGCGCGTCGCTCGAATTGCTGTCCGAGGCTGACGCGCTCGCGCCGCGCCTGGGCGGTGCGGTCGTTGCGCTTGGGTATCCCGCGTCGTTCGCCATGCATGCGGCGGTCGCGGCGAGCTACGGCGCCGATCGCGTTCTGGTGCTCGACAATCAGGCGCTCGACGGCTATTCACCCGGCCGGCTGGCGGAGGCGGTCGCGCCGCTCGTGCGCTCACGCTCGCCGTGGGGTTTGCTCCTGCCCGCCAGTGAGCGCGGGCGTGACTGGGCGCCCCGGCTGGCCGCGCGGCTCAGTCTCGGACTGACTGGCGACGCGATTGGGATCGAGATCGATGCGAACGACAGGATGGTGGCGCTCAAGCCCGCGTTTGGCGGCAACATCGTTGCGTCAATTTTGTCGAAGACCTATCCGCAGATGGCGACCGTCCGCTCCGGCGTGCTCGAGCTTGCGGAGCCGCAGGCCGGGAAGCGCGCCCAGATCGAGACTGTGACGCCCGAGATTGCGCCGGCTTTCGTGCGGCTGGTCGCGTCGCACACGCTGCTGGACCAAGCGCTCGAGCCGCTCGAAGGGGCTGAGGTCGTGGTTGGCGTCGGCACCGGAATTGGCGGACCCGAGGGGGTCGCGCAGGCTACCGCCTTTGCGCATGTGATTCGCGGCGCCCTGTGCGCGACACGGCGCGTGACCGATGCGGGATGGATGCCGCGGCAGTTGCAGGTGGGGCTGACCGGCAAATCGATCGATCCGCGGCTATACATTGCGATCGGCGTTCGCGGCGCCCCGAATCATACCGTTGGGATAAGGCGCGCCGGATGCGTGCTCGCGATCAACAACGACCCCGAGGCGTTAATCTTCGAGCGCGCGAATATAGGAATAGTCGCGGATTGGACCGCGATATTACCGGCGTTGGCCGAAGCACTGCGCAATCGCCTGAGATAGCGCCACGCCGCCACAGTCAATCCTCAAGCAGGTTTCCCAAGTCTCGCGCGCCATGAACGACGCGGACGATTGCTATCGCATCGGACTCGATACGATAGAACACGAGATGCTTCGCGAAGCGGACGACGCGAATCATTCGCATCTCTCCGAGACACCGAGTTTCGTACGCGCTCCTACGGCCGATCGATGGATGAGTGGCAATCATCGCGACGGTTTCGTTAGCCGCGGCCAGGAATGCGCGCGCGGTTTCGGCATCCTCGTGGTCGGCGATGTACGCGGCTTGGGAGTCGAGATCCTCCACTGCCAAATCGACGAAGCGGATCGTCCGCTTCATCTGGATTTGCGATTGGCAACGTGGCGGATCAGGCGCTTGTGCCGTTCGGCCCAGAACTTCTCGTCAACCGTTATCCCCGGTCCCGACGCGAGGCCTTCGAGCAGCAGGGTTTCGAGCTTCTGCTGGCCGCGGCGCTTGCGGTCCTCGCGGATCAGCGCGCGCACGTATTCGCTGGGCGTGCTGTAGCCGCCATCGCTCACGCGTCCTTCGATATAGTCCTTGAGCGGTTTCGGCAACGAAACATTCAGCGAGGTCATCGGCATAGCCTAAATCCTAACCTAAACCTTCAGTTTCTGTCAATTATTGCCATCGCATATCACTCACGCGCGAAGCTCGTACAGGGCCGAGAATGGATCTTCGATCGGCAGGCGGCGAAATTTCGTGAAGCCGGCTTCGCGCGTCAGTTCGCGGGCTTTTTCTTCACCCATGCAGGCGCCGATTCCCGCGCCGCCTCCGCCCAGCGACACGCTCATGCAATACAGCGTGGACATCGAGTACATCAGGCGGCCCATCGGATTGATGTTGTCCTCCACGCGTGAGGACACGTTAACCTCGAGCATCAGGTAGGTGCCGCCGGGCTTGAGCGCAGCGCGAATCGAACGCAAGAGTCCGAGCGGATCGATCGAGTCGTGCACGACGTCAAAGGTCGAGATGAAATCGAAGGCGGAGGGCGGAAGATTGGTGCAATCGCGAACCTCGAAGGTGATTCGATCGCCAAGACCCGCCGCCCGCGCGTTGTTGCGCGCGCGTTCGAGCGATCCCGGATGCGCGTCGAAGCCGAAAATCTTTGCCTTGGGGAACGCCTGCGCGAGCGCAATCACCGCGCGGCCGCTGCCGCATCCGACGTCAGCCGCGGCGCCTCCGGCCTCGAGCGCGGCGCCGATCTGCGGCATCGTGGGCAGCCATTTGCGGACCAGCTGGTGCCGATACATCGCGGCCGACGATCGCTCCATCGACTCGAACGTCTCGGCCGGATAGTCGCTCTGCGCAACCCCGGTGCCGGTCTTGAACGCCTCCATCACTTTGGGCGTGACGGAAAGATTCGCGATTATTCCCTGGATAAATCCGCCGCTGAAGAACGGCGATTCTTCGCGCGCCAGCACCATCGCGTGCTCCGCCGGCATCGCGTAGCGCTGGTTCGCCGGATCGTAAATCACGTAGCCCGCCGCGGTCATCGCGCCGAGCCATTCGCGCAGATAGCGCTCGTGGAGCCCGCACTTGGCCGCGAGTTCCGCCGAGGTGACGGCGCCGGCGTCGGCGAGAGTTTTGAAAATCCCGAGGCGGTCGCCGATGTAGCTCATCGCGCCGAGCATCGCGGCGCCGATATCAATCGAGACCTGCTTGGAAAAAGATTTGATTTTGTTCCAGTCGAGTTCGGGCTTGGGATCGGACATCTGCGAAACCTCCGCGACGGCAAAGAGCCCTCATCCAGCGTCGGCGAGGGCGATTGGATAAATGTTGGCGAGAGTATCGCGCAACTCCGGGCGAGTTGGCTACTCAGGCTGAGGGTCGGCGCCGGGGTTTTCCACGCTTTCCGCTGACGACTTGTCGTTCGTCGCGAAAAACTCCAGTTGGCCCGATTCGGCTTCGGTTGCCGGGACGAATAAACCTGCCCGTTCGATAAACGGGCGGAACTTCTCGTACAAGTCGGCGAGCTTGGATTGGTAGTAGGCGACGTTTTCGTCGGGATTAGCAGGGTCGTACTCCGACGCCATCCGGACCGCCTCGGCGACTTTGACGCGATCGGTGCGGCCGACTACGTAGTAGGAAATCTGATCGCCGCTTTGATAAGGCCGCGCGGCTTTGAGCGCGAGTTCATACGCGGCCGAAAGATTTCTGCGATTGCCGGAAATTTTCTGGCGGTAATTTTCGAGCGAGTCCTGCAGCGTTTCGGTCTTCATGAAATCCGCGATCCCGACTTCGTGCAGTGAGAAGCGAGTACGCCAATTGTCGAAAAGCCTCGGAATCTCGCCCTGCCGATCGTGTAACAGCATCGCGAAGATCTCTTCCATGAAGCGGCGCTGGAAGCGCTCGAGTCCACGCGACTTGAGTCCCGAGCCGCGCACCGTCATTGCGCCGGCCTCGTCCGTCAGGACGTAGTTTTTCATTTTGTACGAGAACATCGCGGCGTAGCGTCCGTCGAGTTCGAGCTTGATTCCCTCGGGCAACTCGAGCCGCGCGATCAAAGCCTCGGCTGAAGCGGCGCTGATCGAGGGTGGCGGCACGAAATAAATCCCGTCGGTATCGACTTCGATCACCTGCGCGCCCAGAGCCTCGAGTTGCGCAACGGCGCTCTGAATCAGTTCGCGACCGCGGCGGGTGACGTTGCCCGCCTGCTCGAAGTCGTTGAAATAGCCGAGCGAGAAACCGAGATAGCCATAAAATGAATTGATCAGGATTTTGAAGGTCTGCTGCAACGCTTCCAGGTTGCGGCGCTGAACGCCCTCGAACTCGCGCGCAAGGCTTTTGGCCTGCACGCGAAACGTGCGCAAATCGGCCAGCATCTTCAGGAACACTCCCAGCTTGTCCGTGCCGGGCGCGTGCCGATATTGGAGCATCAGCGACGGATAAAGCGAAGTCACGTCGCAATGCAGCACGCCGCGTGCAACGCCGCATCGGCGCATCTCGGTATATCCGCCGGCGACGGCGGCGGAATCCCGCGGCTGGGGAATCGAATGGCCGGCGGCCAGATACGAGCGCATCAGCAGCGCGTTGATTCTGGTCGCGTTGCCGCGCAGGACGACGTTCTGGTACGAGTACGGGAAAATCTTGGCCTGCACGAAATAGCTCGGCGAAAGCACTTGCGCCAGTGCGCGAGTCTCGCGCACGTCGTCCAGGGCGTACTCGAACAGGCGTTCGGGATCGTGATCGAAAATTTCACTGACCCGCGAGGCGTCAAGGTAGACCCGGTCCTTGCGCGCGAGCCCGAAATGGATCGCGAGCTGCTTTAAGCCGAAGCCTTCGAGCTCGCGGCTGGCGATGTCGTAATGCTGCGCGAGGATCCAGGTGTCGATGATGTTGCGGCCGGGAATTTCGTAGCGGCGGTACGCGATCGATCGTTCCGCTATCTGGAGCCGCGCCGGCCGCGCGCGCAGGATGCCGCCGCCGCGTCCGAGCGCGAGGCGCACGCGATGGCGCCGCGCGCGGGTCTCCAGATACTCGAGGTCGAAGCGGAACAGGTTGTGACCCTCGATGACGTCGGGATCGCGCTCTTGCACGACCCGAACCAACTCTTCGAGCATCGCGCGCTCGTCCATTTCGGTACCGCGCAGCAGGCGCTCGAAGCCGGTGGAATCGGCGATCGAGATTGCGATAACCCGGTCGCCCGCGCGCGCGGCCGAGGGAAATTCGAAGCCCTTCGAGATGTAGGTCTCGATATCGATCTGCATACGCACCAAATCCCCGAACTCGAGCCCCATGAAGCAGGTCGATCCGGTCAGCATCAGATGCTGTTCGACCGGGTCGGCGAAGACGAGATAGGGAGCACCGGGTGCATTCGCGGCGTAATTCGTTACCGCGCGCAGATGGCGCTTCAGCGCATCCTGCGTGTCGGTCGAGCCGAGAGTAACCAGATGGCGGTAGCGAAAGCCTCCGGCCAGTTCGCGGGTTTCGACCGCGGGCCTGAATCCACCCAGCAGAGCGAGATCATCGAGCAGGACGAAGAGTTTAAGCGGACGCCGATCGCTTACGATTTTTCCGCCGATTCGTTTGAAAACTTCGATTTCGGCCGGCGATGCGATCTCGAGCGCGACAATACCGGCGTCAGCCGGGTCGCCGAACAGGAGCCGGTTCTCGTAAAACCGGCGCGAGATTTCATGGTAGTCAGTCATTGAAGAGAACGGTCCACAGATTTCACAGATTAACACAGATGGCGCGGCTCGGCGCGCAGCATTGCCGAACCGATGAAATCAAATCATTTAATCTGTGAAATCCGGGTAATCTGTGGATGGTTCGATTCGGCCTTTTACAGAACACCGAGCCAAGCCAGGCCGCCCAGAAAAATCGCATAGGCAGCGCCGCCGATCATCAAGGTGGGCGTGCCGAGTTCCGAGTCGCGCAAATTGATGAACAAGATCGCCGCCGACGCCAGCGTAACTATCCCCGCGAGGAGCTCGGGCGCGGGCAGAATCCAGGGCGTGAACGCGACGCCGAGCGCGACCGGGATGCACGATTGAAAGACCATCGCGCCGGTGATGTTCGCCATCGCCAGATGGTCCTTGCTCTGGCGAATCCAGACGACCGAGTTGTATTTCTCGGGCAACTCGGTCGCGAGCGGGCTTAAAATCAGCGAGAGCACGCCAGGATTAAGTCCCGCGTGCTGCGAGAACAGGATCACCTGATCGACGAATTCGACCGCGCCGAGCAAAATCGCGCCGGTGCCGAAGATGACCTGCGCCACGATCGCGAAGTTGCGCGGATTGTCGGCGGCGCCGCGAAAGACCGATTCGAAATAGAGACCATTTTCAACTTCGGTGCCGGCCACCCGCTTAAGCCGCAGCATCACGACGCAATACACCGCATAAATTAGAAGCAACCCCGCGGCCGCGAGATGGCGCGAAACGACACCCAGATGCAGCGTTCCCAGGATGACGACTGCGAGAAAAATCGGGAAAAAGAACGACAGGTCGCGGTGTGCGTCTTCGCGCTTGATGTGCAGCGCGATTCGTCCACGCCGGCGCCGAAACGCCAGCGCCGCGCATCCCATCACAAACATCGCAATTGTCGAGAGCATCAGCGGTGCGCCGATAATCGCGCCGACTCCGACCGCCTCATGCGCCGAAGCCGAGTCGCGTCCGGTCAGCAGCGCGACTGCCGGGATAAACGTCTCGGGCAGAGCCGTGCCGACGGCTGCCAGCAAGCTGCCGACGGCGGCCTCGGCAATATCCAGTCGCTTGCCCATCCATTCGATGCCATTGGTGAAAAGCTCCGAGCCGATAAGGATTATGGCGAAGCTGAAGGCAAGAATTATCGCATGCAAGGCCATTTGCGGCCCGAGAATATGGTGCCGTGGCGATCATTTCCAGTGAAAGCGATATCGAAATGCGAAGGCGAACGTACGGCGGAACTCAAGGATCCAGCGCGAATCGCGATTCGTGCGTATATTGAAAATAGACGGTCCCAGCCGGGATTAGCGCCCCAACGCTGGTGCCGTCGTCGCGCGCAGGGATTATTTGACTCGATTCTCGATGCCGCGTAGGGTACTTAGTTCAACGCCTTTGTCTTGTCTAACCGGCTATCCTGTACTATTGAGGCATCTCCATCACCGGCCAACCTTCACATAATCGGCTGGCGAAAGCGCGTGGGCCGGGTCACGTCACCAGGTCCGGACGGATGTTAAAAAGCATGAAGCAGAAGTATGAAGGCAAAGACTTGCAGGGATTGGTGGACCTCGGTCGTGAGCAGGGCTACCTCACTTTTGAGCAGGTCAATGACTTTCTACCCCAGGACGTAGCGTCTCCCACCGACCTGCGCGCGGCGCTGGACAGCTTCGAGGATCTGGACATCAAGGTCCTGGAAGAAGTCCCGGTAGAGGGCGCCGACGGTGACGTCGAAGTCGAGGCCAAGGAAGAACCCGAGGAGGCCGTCGAGCAGCCCGACGCGCTGGGCGAGTCGTCCGATCCGGTCCGTCTCTATCTAAAGGAGATGGGCAATTTCCAGCTTCTATCGCGCGAGCAGGAAGTCGAGATCGCCAAGCGAATCGAAGCCGGCGAGAACGAAGTCGAAGATGAAGTGCTGGGCTCTCCGGTCACGCTCAAGCACGTGTATGAACTCGGCGAAGCGATTCTGGTCGGCGAGGCCGATATTCGCGACATCTTCGAGGACACCGACGACGCGAATTCCGATCCCGACGAGGAGCGCGGCCCCGAAGCCGACGAGCGACAGATCAAGCGGCTTACGGTTCACGTCAAGAAGCTCAAAGAGATCAAGTCCAAGCTGGAACAGGCCGAGAAACGGCTGTCGCTGCGCAAGCCCGCCGCCAAAAAGAAACCCGGCGCTGTGCACAAGCCGACGGTGACAGAGAAAAACTTCCTGAAGCAGCGGGAGAGGGTGATCAAAGAGTTCCGCTCGATGCAGTTATCGCGGCGGCTGATTGACAATATTATCGAGCACATGCGCAGCATGCTGCGCTCGTTTCGCGAGGCGGCGCACACACTCGAACGATACGAAGAGGCTACAAGCCGCTCGCCGAACGCGCTGCTGAAAGAGGCGGCCGAGGCCGAGGATCGCCGCCACATCCTCAAGATTGGAGAGGCGCGCGAGAACCTGCTCGATATCGCGACGCGAATCCGCGCCTCGCAGAATCAGATGCGCAAGGTCGAGGCCGAAGTCAAAACCTCGGGCGAGGATTTTGCGCACGGGATCGAGACGATCGCGGCCGGCCAGGACAAGAGCCGCCGCGCTAAGAAGGAGTTGACCGAGGCGAACCTGCGCCTGGTCGTCAGCCTTGCCAAGCGTTACACCAACCGCGGACTCGGCTTTCTGGATCTGATCCAGGAGGGAAATATCGGGTTGATGCGCGCGGTGGATAAATTCGAATATCAGCGCGGCTACAAGTTCTCCACCTACGCGACCTGGTGGATCCGCCAGTCGATGTCGCGTGCGATCGCCGACCAGGGCCGCACCATTCGTATTCCGGTGCATATGGTCGAGACGATCAACAAGCTTCTGCGCGTCACGCGGCTCCTGGTGCAGCGGCTCGGCCGCGAGCCGGGGCCCGAAGAGATCGCCGAGCAGATGGAGATGCCGCTCGACAAGGTGCAGAAGGTCCTGAAGATCGTCAAAGAGCCGATCTCGCTTGAGACTCCGATCGGCGACGAAGAGGAAAGCTCGCTCGGCGATTTCGTCGAGGACGAGCTCGCGCCCTCGCCGGTCGAAGCTGCGATTCAGGGCAACCTGGGCGAGCAGACCCGCAAGGTGCTGGCGACGCTGACACCGCGCGAGGAGCAGATTCTGCGGATGCGCTTTGGGATCGGCCAGAAGACCGACTACACGCTCGAGGAAGTCGGCAAGCAGTTCGCGGTTACGCGCGAACGAATCCGGCAAATCGAAGCCAAGGCGCTGCGCAAGCTGCGCCAGACCGGCCGCTCGCGCAATCTCGAAGGCTTCCAGGAACGCGAGTAGAAAAGACCCTCGCAGATTTCACAGATTGCGCGGACAGATTTCTTGAATCGGCGAAATCCGCGTAATCGGCGGCTTCATTTTTCTCGATCAGTAATGGTACCGCGCCTGGAGGAAATCCACCCGGTCCGCGGTCACCGCATACACGAGGCGATGCTCTTCGGTGATCCGGCGCGACCACGCTCCTGCCAGCACGTATTTCAATGGCTCGGGCTTTCCGACGCCCTGGAAAGGGTCGCGCATCACTGCTTCCGCCAGATCCAGGACGCGTAGCGCGACTCGTCGATTCGTTTCGACCCAATAGCGCAAGTCCTGGCGAAACTCGGGATGAAAGACCGGCAGGCGCTCAGGCTTCGTGGCCAAGCGCGAAGTTCCGCCGGAGCTCTTCAACGCTCCGCGGTTTGAGTCGTTTGCTCTGCGCGCGTCGCAACGCGGTAAGCAGCCGGATCGCGTTTTTCGGCGAGCGCAATAGATGCGCCGTTTCGATAAGGCTTTCCAGCTCGTCAGCCGCAATCAGAGCCACATCGCGCGCGCCGCGGCGATGAATTATCAGAGCCTCGCGGGTCTCAGCCACAGCGTTGCACATCGAGGCAAGATTCGCGCGCGCGTCTGTGTAGGTTGTCTCTTTGGTCATGATCGCTTCTCCGTACACTATTCCTGTACATGTCAGGCAATCGCGCGTCAACCGCCGCGCGTCTGCTAGATTCTCGTCATGGGCTTTATCTCGGGCTTGCAGCTCAACGAACTCTTCTTTCGCGAGGCAGTTGCGCCGATTCTCGTCTCGGCATTTCCGGGTCTGCGATACTCCGCGGCGCGGATCGGTCCCGGATCGGACGTGCTCGGCTACGATTCGGAGCGTTCGACCGATCACGGATGGGGTCCCGGGCTGACTCTGTTCCTGAGCGACGGCGATCACGCGAAGTTCGCGGCATCGATCGCCGCCGAACTCTCCGTGCGTCTGCCGACGACCTTTCGCGGATACTCCACCAGTTACGACGATTCGCCGCGCCGCGGCACGCGCGGGTTTCAATCCGCAGAGCCGGGTCGCGTAAATCATGACGTCGCGATCGAGTCGTTGTGGGACTTTCTGCGTGCGATGCTCGATATCGATCCTCAACAGCCGCTCAAACCAGTCGAATGGTTGCTGATGCCGCAGCAGGCGCTTCTCGAAGTCACTGAGGGGCGCGTGTTCCACGACGGACTTGGCGAGCTTAATCCGATTCGGACGAAGCTCGCGTGGTACCCGCACGACGTATGGCTCTACATGCTTGCGTCGCAGTGGACGCGGATTGCGCAGGAGGAACCGTTCGTCGGCAGATGCGCGGAGGTCGGCGACGAAGTCGGATCGCGGGTGGTTGCTGCGCGTATAGTTCGCGATCTGATGCGCCTCTGCTTTCTGCTCGAGCGCCGCTACGCGCCATACGGCAAGTGGCTTGGGACCGCATTCGCGCGTCTCGATTGCGCAACCGAACTCGGCTCTATCCTGGACTCGGTGATGGGCGCGCCGGCGCTTGCGGAGCGCCAGAGGCATCTCAGTGCCGCCTATGAGGCCGCGGCGCGGATGCACAATCGGCTCGCAATCACCGCGCCGCTGGACCCTGCGGTGCGGAAATTCCATGACCGACCCTATCTGGTTCTCGATGCGGAGCGATTCGCCAAGGCGTTGCTCGATTCGATGACCGATCCGGAGCTGAAGCGAATCTATGCAACTGCCGGCCCGATCGGAGGAATCGATCAATTCGCCGATAGCACGAATCTCCTCGGCCGCACCGATCTGCGCGCTCATCTGCTAGGCCTTTTCGCTGCTGCACATAATCGATCGAACTCCTGACCCTTCCCGCGCGGGAAGGGGAACTATGGATCGAACGCATATGTGTCTCCGCGGCGATTAGATCTCCTCATGCTGCGAAGTTCTCACGAGTTGCCTCCATAAAGATTGGAGGCTAGGCTGGTCTTACTCAATCTTACCGAGTGAAGAGATCTATGGCGAGCACACGGCTTTCTTCCAAGGGACAAGTGATACTGCCCAAGTCCGTTCGCGACGCGCATCGGTGGGGTCCGGGCACGGAATTTATCGTCGAGAGCATGGGCGACGGCGTTATCTTGCGTCCGGCCAAGCCGTTCCCGCCCTCTCGGATCGAGGATGTTGCGGGATGTCTCCACTATGCCCGGAAGCCAAAGAGCCAAAGGCAGATGGACGCCGCGATCGATGCGGAGGTAAAGGCACGCCGTGGTCGCGGTCGATACTAACGTCGTGGTCCGCCTGCTGACCGGCGACGAACCCGCGCAGGCGGCGCGCGCGCGTGCGATATTCGAACGCGAAGCGGTGCTGCTTCCAAAGACGGTCATGCTCGAATCCGAATGGGTGCTGCGCCGGGCATACCGCTTCGGCACCGATCGAATTGCTGGCGCGTTCGCGGCGCTGATCGCGCTGCCCGAGGTTGTCTGCGAGGACGCCGGCGCGGTTGCGGACGCGATTGCATGGATGCGCGACGGGATGGATTTCGCCGATGCGCTCCATCTTGCGTCGGCCCGGCCCGCCGGCCGCTTTGCAACCTTTGACGGACGACTGCGCAAACGCGCCGCCAGAATCAAGGAAATCAAGATCGAGTTGCCGTGAGAGTTCGCGCTCCGAGCAATGGCGCGCGCGGATGGATCAAACGGAAATCGAGCGATAGAAGTACCGTATGCCGCTTTCATCTTCGATAGTTGGCGCGCGTTCGGAAAGCTTCACGGCTGAAATCGAGCCGCGATGGCCGATGGCATATGCGGCGGCGCTGGATGATTTGTTGCCGTGTTATATGGACACGCGCGAGCCTGCAAAAATGATCGCGCATCCGATGTTCCCGGTGTGTTTCGAGTGGCCCGTGGTGGTCGCGATGCGCAGTTCAATCCAGGTGGGCGAACTTACCCGGGAAGAAGCGATGCGCGGCGTGCATGCCACGCACGAGCTCCGGATCGCCCGGCCAATTCTGCCCGGCGAGACGGTAACGACGCGCGCGACGATAGTCGCAGTGGAGTCGCGCCGGGCGGGAGCGTTCGAAGTGATGCGGCTGGATAGCGTCGATTCCGCGGGCGCGCCGGTTTGTTCGTCTTTTTATGGCGCGCTGTATCGCGGCGTGCCGGTAGCCGGCCCCAACAAAAGCATTGCAGCGGAAAATCCCGCTCCGGCTTCGACCGAGAACAACTCCCCGCCGCTGTCCACGCATACCGTCCATGTCGGCGCTGGCCTAGCGCATATCTACACCGAATGCGCACGTATCTATAATCCGATCCATACCGACGCGAAGGTCGCGCACGCCGCCGGCCTTCCGGCGATCATCCTGCACGGCACCGCGACGTTGGCGCTGGCAGTTTCGCGCCTGCTGAATGCGTCCGGCGCCAATCCGGCGCGAGTCAGGCGCATCGCAGGACAATTCAGGGCGATGGTGCTGTTGGCGTCGGATATCACGGTGCGAGAACTCGCGCGCGCCGACAGTGGCACCGGCACGGCAATCTCCTTCGACGTGCTGAGTGCGAAAGGCGAATCCGCTATATCCCGCGGCCTTCTTACGCTCGATTAGATTTCGCGCGCACTGCTCTTTTCTTTTCCGCTTAACGATTCGTAATCCGCGAGGCTGGATGCGGCACGGCCTATGCTGAAACCCTTGGGTAGATGGAGCGTCTAACCATCGTATGGGTTGCGGATGGGTACCGATGGTGCCTGGCGAAAGGCGGATGGATTGGAAATGACCGCAGGGTCATAATGGATAATTCCCAATGAAGTTTCTCTCATCAAGGATCGGCACTCGCGTTATTGTCGGCGCGATCGCCGTTATCGCGATCGCATGGTACTTCATGCACGGCTCGGCGGGCGCGACCAGGTATGTCACGGCGCCGGTTACCGAGGGCTCGATCATCCGATCGGTCGCCGCGACAGGTACCGTCAATCCTGTCACGACGGTGCAGGTCGGCACCTACGTATCCGGGCCAATTACGCAGATTTACGCCGACTTCAATGCTCCGGTGAAACAGGGGCAGATAATCGCGAAGATCGATCCCCGGCCGTATGCCGCAACCGTCGCGCTGTCCACCGCCGCGGTCGCAAACGCTCGCGCGCAACTAAAAAAAGATCAGGCCAATCTCGCGTACCAGAAGATCACTTACCAGCGCGCGCGGGCGCTGCTGGAGCAGCAGGTCGATTCTCAGGATCAGGTCGATAGCCAGTACAGCACCTACAATCAGGCGGTCGCGCAGGTCGCTTTGGACGATGCCGCGATCCAGCAGCAGGAGGCGACCCTCAAGCAGGCGCAACTGAACCTGAACTACACCAATATCGTGTCGCCGGTGGACGGTATCGTGGTGTCGCGCAACGTTGACGTCGGCCAGACCGTGGCCGCGAGCTTCCAGACTCCGGTGTTGTTTCTGGTCGCGCAGGATTTAACCAAGATGCAGGTCGATTCCAACGTCAGCGAATCCGACATCGGCTACGTGAAGAAAGGCGAGGCGGCGGAGTTCAAGGTCGACGCGTTTCCGGATCGGGTTTTTAACGGCATCGTCGGACAGGTGCGCCAGGCTCCGATCACGGTGCAGAACGTCGTGACCTATGACGTCGTCGTCAACGTCGATAATCCTGAATTGCTCTTGAAGCCCGGAATGACCGCCAACGTGACGATCATCACCGCGCGGCGCGACCAGGTCCTGCGCATACCGCTCGATGCGCTCCGCTTTAAGCCGCCTGGAGCCAAGACTATCGCTTCCGCCGCTGATCCGGCGTCCGGTGGTGACGCGTTCTCGAGCCGCGACGCGCGGGTATGGATTCCTTCGCTTGGCAGTATCGCGCCGGTCAAGCTGAGCGTGGGCCTCGACGACGGCGCCAACGTCGAGGTGCTCAGCGGACCGCTCAAAGCCGGCGATCTTGTGGTGACGGACGAAATCCAGGCCGTTGGAACGAGCACCAGGCATACCAGCCTGCATTTCCCGCATTAGCCCGGGGGCGGCGATAACAAAATGTCAGTCATCGAATTGGTCGACATCTGGAAGACCTACGTTCTGGGTGAAATCGAGGTGAACGCGCTGCGCGGTGTTTCGCTGCGGATCGAGCGCGGCGAATTCGTTGCGGTGATGGGCGCGTCGGGTTCCGGCAAATCGACCCTGATGAACATCCTCGGATGCCTGGATCGGCCCACGCGCGGACGCTACCTGCTCGAGGGCGAGGATGTGGCCGCGCTGGCCGAAGAAGACCTCGCCGCGATTCGCAGCCGGCGCGTCGGATTCGTATTTCAAAGCTTCAACCTGCTTTCGCGCACCAGCGCGCTCGAAAACGTCGAACTGCCGCTGTTCTATTCCGCATGGAACAGCCACGGAGAGCATCGCGCTGAAGATCTTCTCAGACTCGTGGGTCTGACCGGGCGCGAGCAGAACCATCCTAACCAGCTCTCGGGCGGACAGCAGCAACGCGTCGCGATCGCGCGCGCTCTCATCAACGAGCCATCGATCCTGCTTGCCGACGAACCAACTGGAAACCTGGATTCATCGAGCTCCTCCGAGATCATGGAGATCATCACGCGGCTCAATCGCGACCGGGGCATCACGGTGATCCTGGTGACGCACGATCCCGATGTCGGCGCGTATGCGGATCGCACGGTCAGCTTTCGCGACGGGCAGATCGTCTCCGACACGCGCAAGACCGGCCCGCAGGCGCGCGGCGGCGTGACGCCGGCCGCGGCGATCGCATTGGGCGAGACGGCAGGCGATAGGCAGGCGCCATCTTCTGAGCCGTCCTCTGAGCCTGTCGCCAAACCATCGTCCGCCGACGAGGCGTGGACGTTTGGAACGATGGCGATCGCGGCGGCGAGCAGGGCGCTTAGGCGCAACAAGATGCGCTCGGCGCTGACGATGCTCGGGATTTTTATCGGAGTCGCAGCGGTAATCGCGATGGTTGCGGTTGGGGACGGCGCGCGCGCCTCGGTCCAGGAACAACTGCAAAGCCTCGGCACCAATCTGATCGTGGTGCTGCCCGGCGCGACTACGGCCAACGGCGTTCGGGGTGGTTTCGGTTCGAGCTCGACGCTCAGCACCGGCGACGCCTTGGCGATCCGGAAGAATGCGCATGCGGCCGCGAAGGTCAGCTACATGGACCGGCAGATCGCGCAAGTCGTTAACGGGAATCAGAACTGGAGCACGAGTATCGAAGGGATCACCGCCGCATATCAGGACATCCGCGAGTGGCCGGTCACCGCGGGCCGCGCGATGACCGATGCCGACGACAAGAGCGCCGCGCCGGTCGCGCTGCTCGGGCAAACGGTGGTGAACAATCTTTTCGGTCAGCAGCAAAATCCGGTCGGCGCGATGATCCGGGTCAAAAACTTTCCGCTCCGGGTAATTGGCGTGTTGTCGGTCAAGGGCCAGTCCCAATGGGGTCAGGACCAGGACGATATCGTGTTGATTCCGTTCGAGACCGCGGAGCGCAAGGTGCTGGGAGTATCGGCGCCTTCGACTTCAGTCGCGGTCGCGACCGCAACTCCGACCGTCGAACAGCCTTACGCGGGCGTGCCTACCGCGAACTCGATCTACAGCACCACCAGCGCCACTCTGAGTCCGTTCGGAGCGCCGCCGAAGATTACCGGCGTCGTCAATATGATCTATGTGCAGGCCAAGAGTGCGGCCGCCGTCGATCAGGCGATGGGAGAGATCACGCAGACGCTGCATCAGCGCCATCATATTCAGCCCGGCCAGGATGACGACTTCACCGTGCGCAGCTTGAACGAGATCGCGCAGGCGTCTGAGAAGCAGAGCGGCGTGATGACGATTCTGCTGGCCGCGGTCGCGTCGATCTCGCTCCTGGTCGGCGGCATCGGAATCATGAATATCATGCTGGTCTCGGTGACCGAGCGCACCCGCGAGATCGGAATCCGGATGGCAATCGGCGCGCGGCGAATCCATATCATGCTGCAGTTCCTGGTCGAGGCGGTGATGCTAAGCGCGCTCGGCGGCATCACGGGAGCTGTCCTGGGGATAGTCGCGTCGAAACTGATTTCGGCGGTGGCCGGATGGCCGACGCTGGTATCGCCGACCGCGATCGCAGGCGGCTTCATCTTCTCCGCGGCAGTGGGAGTCTTCTTCGGCTACTACCCAGCCCGCAAAGCCTCGATGCTTCATCCAATCGACGCCCTGCGCTACGAATAGTCAGTTCACGTGGAGTGTTCCCGAAATCAGAGCCAAGTTGCGCAGGCCGTCACCAGAGCTGCGATACGCGATGTGAACATCGCCACTTTTGAAATATTTGCCGGCAGACGCCAGCAGCATTTTCGATGCGCCCGCAGCCTACTTGACGTCTACCTCCATATGCATCCAAGGATGAATGCAGCATTGGAATAGATGCTTTCCCTTCGTCAGGCCGATGACATCGAGATGGCTGCCCTGAAGGACTCGGGTCCGCGCCACCGCGAGGTTCTTGAAGCCACCCTGGCACTCCGGAATGACGCTGGTCGCACTGCCCGGATTGAGCGGCGGCAGGAATCCGTTGCCGAAAGCTTTTACCTCGGTGAAGGTGTGCGGCTCGCCACCCTCATCGACCACGGAAACAGTCGTACCCCGGTTGATCGTCAGCGTATCCGGCTCAAAGTCCCATCCCGGATCTGGAGTGCCGGCCTCGGCGCCGCTCAGGAGATCGGGCAGGCTGGTCGCATCTCCAAAGACGCTGAGCGAAACATTGTGACAAAAGCCGCCCCCGCTCTCTCCGAGCACGGTGTTGAACGAATCGGGGTCGCATTCATCCAACGCCACGACTTGAACGATGCCCGGCGATTTTTCCCCCGCATGTGCCGCGCCAGCCAAAATCACGCTTGCTGCCAACAAAATAAGTACCGATGTCGTGCGCATTACCGTTCCCTCCCATAGATGGTTTCACCGAGGCCCAGATAGGGCTTCTAACTATGAGGCGTTACGAATGGAGGGACGACGTGCCGGCATTGGGCACAAATCGAAACTGCGGATGGAAATTTCGACCCGCCAACGATGCTACAACTTCCAGGGAGTACGGCGGTCGGGGCCAGGATCGTAAACGCAGAAGTTGCCGGTCTTGATGGAAGTCGCAAGATGGCGGCCCAGCGCCGCATCGCTGCCGCGGATCTTCGCGATCGCGGCCTTGATCGCCTTGGTCACCATCAGACGTGCTCTTTCGCTATGCGAAGCGGCCTTGCGAGCTCGTCCACCCAGCCCCACGGCTGCGGCGATCTGATCGCCCAGAGACTCCAGTTCACGGCGGATACCTGCTGCCCGGCAGGTGTCGTTGAGCCGATCGGCTTCCGTCAATTCCTCTTGCAGATCGCCGATACGTTGCCGGTATTGTTCGCAAGCCTTGGCGTCGATCAGTGCGCCCGCGTCGCCGAGAGTCGCGGCGGTGCCGCCGGGCTCGATCGATGAGCGTCGCTTAGCAGTCGCCGCACCAACCAGGGCAAGTTCGCGGGCCAACACGTGGCGGCCGGGGTTGGCCAGAAGGTACGCGAGATGGTGGAAACCCCTGGCATCTTTGAGGCGGACCAAATTGCCCTGCCACGACACGCTCCAATAGTCGCCCTCTCGCCGAAACACAGCCTCGGGCATGGCAGCCGCTTCTACGATTCGGCCCCCAAACGTATCTTTGCCTCTATGGATGTGGGCGGTGTCGGTATCGACTGTCGGAACCCGGCGTTCGCCGGCGCTTTGCCGACGATATAGTTCGATCGCCGAATCCAGCTTTTCGATTAGCCCACGACGCTCGACGCCACCGAGCAGAGTGCGGCCCCAGGTTTGAAAGGTCTGCGCCTCCTGCCATGTCAACTTGTGGTGCCGGAAGCTTTCGACCGCCTTGATGAATTGCGCTTCAGACTCCTGCCAGGATCCCCGCGCTGCCGCGACAAGCGCCTCGGCCCGCGCTAAAAGGCCGTCGAACTCGGCGCTGCCTGCGCCGGAGGCCAGCATATCGCGGCATCTTTCGAGCTCCGAGATTGCATCGCTCAGCGGTCCGCTCTCGGTACGAGCCGGAGTTAGTGAGCCGCGTTCTGTGGAGCCGGCGATATTGCCGGACGTTACGGCGGCGAGAATCTCGTCGGGCCTGGCGCGGTCCCGCTTACCAGTCGTGAATTCCTGAATCTGGTCGAGAAGGAGATCGAGCACCTCGTGATCGAGGGCCTGGAGCAGATGGTCGTTGCCAGGCAGCTCGACGTACGCCGCTCCCGGGATCTGTTCGGCCAAGTAGCGACCGGCCTCCACGGGGACAAGTGCATCACCCTTGCGATGGAAGATTAGGGCCGGCACCCGGATCGCAGGCAGAATATGGCGAACGTCGATCTCATAGTTGGCCCGCATCAGCGCGAGAATGGCACTCGGACTCGCTGCGGCTCGCTCGAGTCGGCCAAACCACTGGACGAAGGCTTCTTCCTTGAGCCGGCTCGGCGCATTGATTCTGACCAGGATGCCTTCGCCCCAGTGTTTTTCGATTGTGGCGAGAAATCTCCCGAATTGATCGCTGGTGACGGCCCAAGGTGCGCCCTTCATCGAGGCGTAGGAACCGTACAGCACGAGCCCCGCGGTTCGCTCAGGATAAGTCGCGGCGAACATCAGGCACATCTGGCCGCCTTCGGACCAGCCGTAGATGGTCGCCCGCTTCGAGCCAGCCGCATCCATAACAGCTCGCACGTCGCCAACTCGCTTTTCCAGAGACATTTCCGCGGTTCGATCGGAAAGTCCTTGGCCGCGCTTGTCGAAAACGATTACACGAGCGAACGACGTGAGCCTTTTCAGCAGATACTCGTTGGCTGGCAGTTCCCAGTAGATCTCCACATGCGAGAGGGTTCCCGGCACCAGCACGATGTCACGCGGGCCGTCGCCGAAAGTCCGATACGCGATGTGTATGTCACCGCTTTTGGCGTATTTGACGGGAAACTCCATTACCATCCTCGGGGTCGGTGCACGGCAACCGCGCCGCCACTCCGTCAAGTGGTGACTGATGAGTCCCTGATATGTGTGTAGCCAAGAGCGATTGTACCCGCAAGAGAGAGAAGCATATCGTTGAAACTCGAGTCCGCCGATCTTCTTCATCTACCGGCAGTTCGGGCCTTCTTCGGCTACTACCCGGCCCGCAAAGCCTCGATGCTCCATCCAATCGACGCGCTGCGCTACGAATAGCCGCGGCATGGTACTAATCTATATTGACCGGAGGTAACCGCCTTCGGTTTATCGGCATGGTGCGGAAATGAGTGGACTTTATTACGATGAGTTTCATATCGGGCAGAGTTTTCGGCACGCCATTACCCGGACGGTGACTGAAACTGACAACCTGCTGTTCTCGGCGCTTACGCATAATCCTCAGCCTCTACATCTGGATGCCGAGTTCACCAAAGGCACCGAGTTCGGACAGCGGCTGGTCAACAGCATCTTCACGCTGGGCCTGATGATCGGGGTTTCAGTTGGCGACACCACGCTCGGTACCACGGTCGCCAATCTGGGAATGAACGATGTACGCTTCGCGCATCCGGTATTTATCGGCGACACGCTGCGGTCCGAATCAAAAGTGCTGGAGATGCGCGAGAGCAAGTCGCGGCCCGACGCCGGGATCGTCGTCTTCGAGCACAAGTGCATCAACCAGAAGGGCGAAGAAGTCGGTTACTGCAAACGTTCCGCTCTGATGCGCAAGAAGATCAAGCAATGAATCGTTCCTTTCTTTTTGTTCCGGGCGATAGCGAGAAAAAGCTAGCCAAGTCCGAAGGTTTTGCCGCCGACGCATTGATCCTCGATCTTGAAGACGCCGTTTCGGCGGAGCGAATCTCAATCGCACGCGCAATGGTCCGCGATTACCTGCTGAGCCATCGCGATCGCACGCGAACAAGGCTATGGGTCCGGATCAATCCATTATCGTCCGGCAAGGCGCTGGCGGATCTTGCCGCGATCGCGGCAGGCGCGCCTGACGGAATCCTGCTGCCAAAAACCGTCGCCGCCTCCGATGTGGTCGTGCTCGATCATTATTTGTCCGCGCTCGAAGCTCGCGAGAGCGTTGCAGCGGGTTCCATCAAGATCATGCCGGTGGCGACCGAGACCGCGCCCGCGATGTTTGGGCTCGGTGCTTTTGCCGGATGCGGCAAGCGGCTTTGGGGAATGACCTGGGGCGCCGAAGACTTGTCCGCCGCGGTCGGAGCCAGCACCAATCGGGACGAGGGCGGGCAGCTTGAATTTACGTATCGCCTTGCGCGCTCGCTATGCATACTCGCGGCAGTATCGGCGCAGGCCGAGCCGATCGACACCGCTTTCGTAAACTTTAGAGACACCGCCGGCCTTGCGCGAGAAGCGCATGCGGCGCGTCAGGCCGGCTTCACCGGAAAGATCGCGATCCATCCCGATCAGGTGGCCCCGATCAATGAGGCTTTCACGCCGACGCCGAACGAAGTCGAGTATGCCCGCCGTGTCGTCGCGGCTTTTTCCGCCGGTGTGGGCACGGTTGCGCTGGACGGCAAGATGCTGGATCAGCCGCATCTCAAGCAGGCTCGCCGCGTGCTTGCGACGGCTGCCGAAAATAAATCCTGACTCGCGGCTATCGATACCGGAGAAAAATTATTATGGACTTCGACCTATCCGACGCCCAGCAGGAGATCGTCCGGCAAGTGCGCGCGCTATGCGCGAATTTTCCCGATGAATACTGGCGCGACCTCGATTCGCGCGCGGAATTTCCGCATCAGTATTTCAACGCGATCGCAAAAGCCGGCTACCTTGGCGTAGCGATACCGGAAGCATACGGCGGCAGCGGACTCGGAATCACCGAAGCCGCCCTGGTCCTGCGCGAAGTGGCAGCGTGCGGCGGAGCGATGGCGGCGGCGAGCTCGATCCATCTGTCGATCTTTGGCGTCGCCCCGCTGGTCGTACACGGCACCGAAGAGCAAAAGCGGCGTCATCTGCCGGGTGTCATCTCGGGAGAGACTCATGTCGCTTTCGCCGTCACCGAACCTGACGCCGGCAACGACATTACGCATATCAAGACCAGTGCGCGCCGCGACGGCGACAACTACATCCTGAACGGAAGGAAGGTCTTCACCACCAAGGCTCGGGAAGCGCGGCGGATGCTGATTCTCACGCGCACCACCCCGTTCGAGCAGGTCAGGAAGAAGACCGATGGCATGTCGCTGTTTTTCGCCGAGCTGGATCCCTCGGCGGTCGAGGTGCGCGAGCTGCACAAGCTCGGCCGCGCCGCGGTCGATACCAATATGCTGTTTATCGACAATCTTAAGGTGTCGGCCGCCGACCTGGTCGGAGCTGAAGGCAGGGGCTTCCATTGCCTGCTCGATGGGCTCAATCCCGAGCGGATTCTGGTTGCGGCCGAGGCTATCGGCATCGGGCGCGCGGCGCTGGCCAAGGCGGTGCGCTACGCAAAAGAGCGGGTGGTGTTCGGCCGGCCGATCGGCATGAACCAGGCGATCGCTCATCCGCTGGCCGATGCGTATTCGAAACTGGAAGTCGCCGAACTGATGATGCTCAAAGCGGCGTGGCTTTTCGATCACGGCCAGCCCTGCGGCGCGGAGGCCAATATCGCGAAGCTCAGGGCCGCCGACGCCGGATTCGAAGCGTGCGACCGCGCGGTGCAGACGCTGGGTGGATATGGATACATGCGCGACTACGACGTCGAGCGATACTTCCGCGAATGCCGGCTAACGAAGATCGCGCCCATCTCACAAGAGATGGTGCTCAACTCGATCAGCGAGCACGTCCTCGCCCTCCCGCGTTCCTATTGAGGTTTTAGCTAGCGAATCTGATCGCGGCGAAAGCAGGTCAAGGCGTGGTCGTTGACCATCCCGACCGCTTGCATAAAGGCGTAACAAATCGTTGAGCCGACGAAGCTCATGCCGCGACGTTTGAGCTCCTTGCTCATGGCGTCGGATTCCGCGGTGCTGGCGGGCGCCTGCTTGTGCGATTGCCATCGATTACGGCGCGGACTCCCGCCGACAAAGCCCCAGACAAAAGTGTCGAAGCTTCCAAACTCGTCCTGAATCTTGAGGAAGGCTTTCGCGTTGCGGATCGAGGCGTTAATTTTCAGCCGATTGCGCACGATTCCCCGGTCGGCCATCAGACGCTCGATCTTTCGCTTGTCGAATCGCGCGACCGCCGCCGGATCGAAGCCCGCGAACGCCGCGCGATAATTCTCGCGCTTGCGCAGGATCGTCGCCCAACTTAGCCCGGCCTGCGCGCCTTCCAGAATCAGGAACTCGAACAGCTTCCTATCGTCATGCGCCGGCACGCCCCATTCGCGGTCATGATAGCGGATGTCGAGCTCGCCCACCGCCCACACGCATCGTTTCAGGTCTTTCTCACTCATTTTATGCACCGGATTGGGATGCGAAGAAATAAAGCTCGCCGTCGTCTTGTATCTCATCGGCGGCAAATGAGCCAAAGAGCATTCCAATCATCAGGTCCGCTGAATCTTGTCCGCTGAATTTTTGCCGCTGCTCGCGCCCGAAGATGCGCGTGGACGGGGACTCATCCGCTGGCGTTACGCCGATCCAAAGCGCGCCGACGATAGCAAGGCGATGGTTTCCGCGGCGCCGTAAGCGCGCTACCGCCAACACCGATATCGCTTGAGAGGCCCGGAGCGCGGCAAGCAAAGCTTGGCGCGTTCCGGGTCCTTTTTTGACCCCCTTGATACAAGTTGTGCAGGCTGATA
The DNA here is from genome assembly GCA_050736695.1 of Binataceae bacterium (SeqCode). GTDB lineage: Bacteria > Desulfobacterota > Binatia > Binatales > Binataceae > JBARDN01. Next base: position 35,100 of record JBOHWH010000205.1, read on the forward strand.
CGTCAAATTGTAGGATTTAGTTGGAATAAGCCAAAGAGGGAAAAACCAGGAATTCCTCTGAAGGCAGAGCAGGGCAGGGAGGTCATGAAATGCTAAAGCGTAATTGGGGAAAGACGCTTTGTGCGATCGCATCCTGTCTCGCTTCACTGATGATCGCGTCGGCGGTGCAAGCCGAAGTGAAGCCGGGGGCGGTGATCGGGGCGCAAAACGCAACGCAAGTCAGGCAATTCGTGTCGCCCGGCGTTTACTACGCCGTGACGCATGGGATGCGCATGGAGATCGTGCCGACCGGACGAATCGAATGGCCGCCGCCGTACAAAGAGGCGACCGAAAAATACTCCGGACAAGTCAGACTGAGCGAAGACCGCCGCACGGTGGTCGGTTACGTGGCCGGGCAGCCGTTTCCGATGATCGACACGAATGATCCCGATGTCGCGATCAAGCTGGTGTGGAACAACGTGTTTCGCCCGATCACCACCGACGACTACGATCTGCGCTTCTATGACTGCCAGACCCAGTACATCAAGCCGGGCCAGGATCAGCGCATCATCGACGACATCGAGATTGGCCACTACGCCGGTTACGATCTGGTAGGCCGTACGGAAGTAGATCCGATGCCGATCGATCCGGACTATCGCATCACGGGACGCATGTGGCTGTTCGGGCTCTACCCGATTCTTGCGCCGCAGGAAGCGCGCGGGCAGGGACTCATCCGGTGGCGCTATGCCGACCCCGACAAGGGTGACGATAGCTGGGATTGGTCGCCTGGAACCCGCCGCGTGCGCCGGCTTAACGAAGCCATGATGAGCTCGGCAACCGGGGCGCAAACCTATGATCCCGATCACTATTCAGGGTTCAATCCCAAAACTGAGCAGTACAGCTACCGATTCCTGGGCGAACGCGTGATGCTCGCCAGCGTTCATGCAGCGCACTCGCCCGAGATGACTTGCCCTTATGACGGTGGCGGAACGGCGTGCCCGGAAGATTGGGAGATGCGCCGGATGTACATCGTCGATGCCACTCCGCGCCGCGACCGCAAGGACGCGCCCTCGGCGCTGGATCGTGACACGGTCATCTATCTCGATGCGGAAGCGTGGTTCGAGCCCTACATCGACACCTACGACCAAAAGGGCCAGCTCTGGCGCGCGCACATCTACTGGCTGACCTATCGCGACCGTCCGGTGCCGGACGCGCGGGTGGCGGTCTATCCGTTCAAGCGCGAGTTCGTCGTGGGAGCGTCATCGATCGACGTGCAGGGTGGCATCTCGACGATGTGTTATCTGCCGGGACAGCATACGCCTGAGCGCGAATGCTGGTATATCAACATGGGCGCGATTTCAAAGGATTTTTGCACCGTGAAGGCGATGGTCGCGGCGGCGCCATGACGCCGGTCTGAGCGCAAATCGAACTCAAAGCGCAGACGGCGCGGAAGGGCAGAACCCTCCGCGCCGTTTACTTTTTCGCGCCGGACGGCCATTACGGCAACGCCTCCAACACAGCTCCGCCAATGCCAGCATCGCTAATGCCAGCATTAGGATTATTGGTGTTTATTTTTGGTCGGGATCGGGTGATCCTAATGCATGATCGTCTTTTATCTTATGGAGGTTTCAGATGCTTAAGCGGATGCTGACGAGAGTTGCATTTGCCGGCGCACTGGCGGCATTTCTTATCGCCGCGATTTCGCCGTGCGTGTCAGCCGCTGTCAAACCGGGGGAAGTAATTACCCCGCGCAACGCCGCGACGGTCAAAGACATCGTTACTCCTGGCGTCTATTACATGGTTTCGCACGGCATGCAGATGGACATCGTGCCTACCACGCGGATCGATTGGCCGCCGCCGTACACAGACGCGACCGAGAAATACTCGGCGCAGGTGCGCCTGACCAGCGACCATCGCTCGCTTGTCGGCTACGTTGCCGGGCAACCCTTTCCGTTGATTGACGCGAACGATCCCTACGTCGCCAGCAAGGTTATGTGGAACAACGTGTTCCGCCCGATCCAAAGCGACGACTATGACCTGCGCTTCTTCGACTGCCAGATTCAGTACATCCGCCCGGGCAAGTCGCAGAACATCATCAACGACATCTGGGTCGGCCACTACGCGGGTTATTCGTTGGTCGGCCGTACGGAAGTGGAGCCGCTGCCGACGGACCCTGATTTTAAGATCAGCAACCGGATGTGGCTGTTTGCGCTGTATCCGATTCTCGCGCCGGCAGATGCTTATGGCACCGGGCTTATCCGTTATCGCTACGCCGATCCGAAGCGCGGCGACGACTCGTGGACCTGGACTCCTGGAACACGGCGCGTGCGCCGCCTGAACGAAGCCATCCTGAGCTCGGCGACCGGAACCCAGCAGTTCGATCCGGATCACTATTCAGGCTTCAACGCCAAGACCGAGTTCTATGACTACAAATTCCTGGGCGACAAGGAGATGCTGATGAGCGTGCACGCCAAGCATTCTCCGGAAGTCACTTGCCCGACTGACGGCGGCGCGTCGGCGTGTCCCGAAGATTGGGAGATGCGCCACGTTTACGTCGTCCAGGCGACTCCGCGCCGCGGCCTCGGTGCGGCAGGTGGAGCGTTGGACAAAGAATCGGTTATTTATATCGACAGCGAAGTCTGGTTCGATCCCATGGTCGATACCTACGATCGTCAGGGTCAGCTCTGGCGCTCAAATATTTACTGGCTCGCGTATCGCGACCGGCCCGTCCCCGATGCGCGCGTAGCAATCTATCCATTCAAGCGCGAGTTCGTGGTCGGCGCCGATCGAATAGACATGCAAGGCGGAATCTCGACTATGTGCTATCTGCCCGGGCAAAACACGCCTGAACGCGAATGCTGGTACATCAATATGGGTGCGGTTGATAAGGACTCTTGTTCGATAAAGGCGATGGTCGCCGCGGCGCCGTGAAGAATTTCTGATTTAAGTTTTGTGCGCGCAAGCGGCGCGGAGCAAGAAAAGCTCCGCGCCGCTTGTCTTTTATAGATTGAGCGCGGTTTTGATCGCCCCGGCTTCACGCAACTGCTACTAATGCGGATGCCGAGAATTTCTTGTGTGCAATTTCTCGCGCGTCAGGCGAACCTAACGATAGAATTAGTGGAAGGTTTTTGTTCGCAGATCGGAGGAGGTTTCGGATGTTAAAGCGAGTGTTAATCAGAGCTTCGCTCGCTGGCGCGATAGCGGTCCTTGCGATCGCCGCGGCATTGCCGCGCGCCTCAGCAGCAACAGTCAAACCGGGGGAAGTGATCACCCCGCAGAACGCCGCGACGGTTAAGGATATCGTCAGCCCGGGCGTTTACTACATGGTCACTCACGGCATGCAGATGGACATCGTGCCGACGCAACGGATCGATTGGCCGCCGCCCTACAAGGACGCGACCGAGAAATACTCGGCGCAGGTGCGGTTGACCAGCGACCACCGCTCGCTCATCGGATACGTTGCCGGACAGCCCTTTCCGTTGATCGATTCAAACGACCCTGACGTCGCCAACAAGATCATGTGGGACAACGTGTTCCGCCCGATCACGTCGGACGACTACGATCTGCGCTTTTACGATTGCCAGATCCAGTACGTTCGCCCAGGCAAGGCGCAGAACATCATCAACGACATCTGGGTCGGCCACTACGCGGGTTATTCGTTGGTCGGCCGTACGGAAGTGGAGCCGCTGCCGACGGACCCCGACTTTAAGATCACCAACCGGATGTGGGTGTTCGCGTTGTATCCGATTCTCGCGCCGGCTGACGCGTACGGAGAGGGACTCATCCGCTATCGCTACGTTGACCCGAAGCGTGGCGACGACTCGTGGGACTGGAACCCGGGCACGCGCCGCGTGCGCCGGCTGAACGAGGCGATTCTGAGCTCCGCAACCGGAACGCAAACGTTCGACCCGGATCACTATTCCGGGTTCAATGCCAAGACTGAGTTCTACAACTACAAATTCCTGGGCGACAAGGAGATGCTGATGAGCGTGCACGCC
>JBOHWH010000206.1:0-12630 GCA_050736695.1 Binataceae bacterium (SeqCode)
ATTTCAATTATCTTACCGGACAATCTGCACCTTGTTCCCCATCATCGTTGCATTGTGGTGGGAGAGTCGGCGGATCAGATATGGCCTTCTCGCCACACTAGCGATGGTAGGGGCAGTAATGACGTTACAGCGCGGGGAAATAGGCTCGTCAATCCTTATAGCGCTGGGATTGGTTGCGGCAACAAAAGGCAGGTTGACCTTCCTTCTGTTCCTCAGCATGGCAATCATCGTCTATGTAGGTGGCACTCTGGCGAACTTCGCTCTGCCGTTGATATTTGGAGAGAGATTTGGATCCGCTCCCGATAATGTTACGATATGGAATCTGGTCGCCCTCGGCGCCCCGGACATATCTGACGGTTTAAGGTTCCTCCACGCATTTATGAGACACGGTGAATTTACCTATGGACTTACATTTTTAAGCGGTCTGATTCCATTTAATTACGCGTGGACGCCGGGCTTCTGGGCGTGGACGGTGGTCAGCGGGAGCCACAATCTCGAACAAATGGCGGGCGGGGGGCTGCGTCTGCCAGCACCGATCTGGGGTTATTCGGCCTTCGGCCTGCCTGGTGTTATAGGTGTATGTTTTATCTCCGGAGGGGTCGCCGGTTATGGGGTAAGGTTTGCGAGACGTTACGTGGGCAAAGGATCGCTGACGAAGTCTGCGATTATACTAGAGCTATACTATACGGTAATTCAGGCCGGTGTGGCGTTTTACACACCGACACCTTACTCTTATCCGTCGATTTTCGTGATGGTGCTTTTAGCCTATGGCGTACAGCTTCGATTAACCAGCCCCTCCGTGGCCGAGTTTGTCCGTTGATGGATTGAAGTGACTTGTCTCATGGATACCCGCTGGATCGGGCCTCATGGGATCGGGCGGCTTGCGGCGGAGGTGTTTGCGCGTTTGCCGGAGGCTGAGGAGGTGCCCAGGGGCGTCCGGCATCTGAGTTTGCTCGATCCGGTGTGGCTCTCGCATGTCATCTGGCGGCGGCAGCCTCAAGTGTATTTCAGTCCCGGATTTAACGCGCCCGCCTACAGCGTCGCGCCGTTTGTATTCACGATTTGCGATCTTACCCATCTCCAATATGCGACCGGCGCCATCCCACTCAAACGCGCGTACTATTGGTGGCTGATGCGGCCGGCGTGTCATCGTGCATTCCGGGTGCTGACGATTTCCGAATTCTCGCGGCGGGAAATAGTCAACTGGGCTGGGGTTTCGGCGGACAGAGTTATCAATGTGAGCTGCGGGGTCGATGCCAGCTACACACGCGAAGGTGAAAAATACGAACCCGGATTTCGCTACTTGCTATACGTGGGCAACCGAAAACCGCACAAAAACCTGCCCCGTCTGCTCGAAGCCTTCACTGCCGCGCATATCGACAGCGATATCAAGCTGATTCTTTCGGGCGATTCCGATCCCGAAACCGCGCGGCAACTCGACGATTTGCAAATCAGCGGACGGGTGTCATTTGCGGGAAATATTCCCGAAGACAAAATGCCCGCGCTCTACCGGGGTGCGGAGGCGTTGATCCTGGTCTCATTGATTGAGGGATTCGGACTTCCTGTCGTCGAGGCGATGGCGTGCGGAACGCCGGTCGTCGCTGCCAACGCTACGTCTCTGCCCGAGGTGGCCGGCGATGCCGCGCAGTTCGTCGATCCGTTCGAGACTCGAGCGATCGCGCACGGTATCGAAGCGGTGGTCAACGATCCGTCCAGGCGCGCGTGGCTCATCGTCAGGGGGATCGAACGCGCGCGCCAGTTCTCATGGGACGCGACTGCCTCCCGGGTTCGGGCTGTGCTGCGCGATGCGGCCGCGAGCAACAGTCGTGGCGCGAGAGCGTGAATATTAGACTCCGGCCCTGAACTTGTTACGGATCCGATTCGGCGGGACTCAATGCCTCGGTCCGATGATGACCGGGCTAGCCGATCGATACCTCATTTGAAAGTTGCGATAGTACATTACTGGCTGGTCAGTATGCGCGGGGGCGAGAACGTCGTCGAGGCGCTGTGCGATATGTTCCCCGAAGCGGACGTGTTTGCCCACGTCTATGATCCAGCGGAGATAAGCGAAAGTATCAAACGCCATCGCGTCCGGACCACGTTTATCCACAGGCTTCCCGGCGCCGTTCGCCATTACAAACGCTATTTGGCGCTGATGCCGCTTGCGCTCGAACAACTCGACCTGCGCGAGTATGATCTGGTTATCAGTGTCGAATCCGGTCCCGCCAAGGGAGTAATCGTCGCTCCCGGCGCTCTCCATCTTTGCTACTGTCTCTCGCCGATGCGCTATCTGTGGGATATGTACCCGGACTACCTGGCCGGCGCGGGGCGAATCACGCGGCTCGTGATGCGGCCCGTGATGCACTATCTGCGGATGTGGGATTATACCAGCGCCGGGCGGGTGAGCGCCTTCGGTGCAATTTCCGGTTTCGTCGCGCAGCGGGTAAAGACCTACTACGGACGGGAAGCGCAAGTAATCTTTCCGCCGGTAAACACCGGTGCGTTTGCGCCCGATCCGAAGCCCGAAGATTTCTACCTGATGGTGGGTCAGCTCGTCCGCTACAAACGCTTTGACCTCGCGATCGATGCGTTCAACCGCCTCGGCCGCAAGCTGGTGATCATCGGCGGCGGCGAACAGCAGGCGGCGCTCAAACGGATGGCGGGACCGACCGTGAAAATCCTCGGCCGGCAAACATTCGACGTTATTCGCGAGCATTACTCGCGCTGTCGCGCTCTCGTCTTTCCCGGGGTCGAGGACTTCGGAATTGTCCCGGTCGAAGCGATGGCCTCCGGCCGTCCGGTAATAGCCTTTCGCAAAGGCGGTGTTCTCGACACCGTCATCGAAGGCAAGACGGGACTGTTCTTCGACGAGCAAACACCGGAATCCTTGATCGACGCCGTGCGCCGTTTCGAGGCGGCCGAACACTCGTTTCGTCCCGACGATATGATCCGGCACGCGCGCCAATTCGATATCTCCGCATTCAAAGACCGGATGGGCGAATTCATCCAGGAGCATCTGGACGAAAATGACCGCGGCGCATCCGGCGCGCACACGGATACCGCATCGCACGCGGGGCCGCGTCCGCTGCGGCTCCGCTCGGGGCAACTGCCGCACTGATTTACGAGGGCTCGCACGCCTCAATAGATCGATTAGCAAGCTTCAATAAAAGCAGGTTCTCGCGCAGCGGGAACCTGCGCAACTTTTTCACGGCCCGGCTAAAAGGGGAAGCCGCGATGCTGAGGAGAAAGGAAAGGTTATTTGTCCAGATAATGCTTCTGGCGGACCTGATAACTCTCGCCGGAAGCTTCGCGTTCTCGTATTGGCTGCGGATCCAGCTATCCAAGACCGGCTTCGCGGCGATGCCGCGCTTCCATCAGTACATCTGGGTAATCTTCATCATTGAACCAGCCTTCCTGATTTCGCTGCTCCGGGTCGGACTCTATCGCTCGAACACCTATCATTCCCGCGGCCGCATCGTCGTGGCCGTGGGAAAAGCGAGCGTGCTGGGCATTCTGCTCGTAATCAGCGCGCTGTACATGATGAAGGAGCCGGATTTGAGCCGGTTCGTGCTAAATATATTCGCGATCGTGTCGATCGTCGCGCTGAGCGCCGAAAAACTCGCCGTAAACGCGATTCTGTTGCGCTCGGCCGAGCATCGGCGCAAGCGCAAGGAATGGCGCGTCCTGGTCGTGGGCGAATCCGAATACGCGACTGAGTATCTGAATCTCCTCAAGGCGCATCCGCACTGGGGAGTCACGGTCGCGGGCATCGTCAGCCCGCGACAATCTGCGCTGGTTCTGGCCGCGGTGGGCGGCCGCATGGAGGCAAGCGCATCGCGTCCGGCGAACTGGCATCAGACCCTGAAGGCCTACGTGGTGGATGAGGTCGTCGCGGTGATGCCCTCGAACGCGACCCACATTGTCGCCGACCTCGAGCGGGTGTGCGTCGAGCGCGGGGTAATCTTCCGGATACTGGTGATGATGGCGCCGCCGCAGGTCGGTCGCTACGACATCGACGATATGGGCGAGGGCAGGTACATGATATCGCTCGAGTCGGTGCCGCAGGAATTCCTGCCGCTGCTGATAAAGCGAGCAATGGATATCGCCGGCTCGCTGGTGGGGCTGCTGCTGTGCGGGGTCGTATATCTCTGTTATGCGCCGCGGTTGCGTCGCGAGGCGCCGGGCCCGGTGCTATTCAAGCAGGATCGCGGGGGGCATAGCGGGCGGATTTTTACCCTCTACAAATTCCGCACGATGCTCGTCGATGCCGAACGCAGTCTGCCTCAGTTGCTATCCAGAAACAGCGTGACCGGGGTGATGTTCAAGATGAAGGATGATCCGCGCGTGATTCCGAGCGGGCGATTCCTTCGCCGCACGCACCTGGATGAACTACCGCAGTTCTGGAACGTCCTCATCGGCGACATGAGCCTGGTCGGTCCGCGTCCAAACCCCGCACGTGAGGTGACGGGCTACGATGACCGCCACTACCGCAGGCTCAGCATGAAACCGGGGCTCACCGGGATTTTCCAAATCTACGGGCACGCTGCGATTGATGATTTTGATGAAGTCGTCAAGCTGGATTGCCAGTATATCGACGAATGGTCGTTGGTGCTCGACTGCAAGATTATTCTGAAGACCGTCGCCAAGATGTTCAGAGCCGACGGATGGTAGCGCTGGCACGATGAACAATTAAAAATCTGTTTGCAGAGTCTGACACTCGACGCTCCATCGAGAGAGCCAGACACGATCGAAAAGATGCCCGCGCCGCCCCGCGCGGGCATCGTGCGTTATGTAGCGAGCAGTCTTTTCATCCCGTCACCGATCCATAACTTTCGCTAATAACTCGTACAAGGCTAAGTGCCGTGTGTTTTAGAATAGTCAAAATGGAAATTCCTGTTATGCTATTCCTAAAGGTGCGGATAGCCCGTGCGTAATGGAAATGTCGGCTCGTCACACGAAAGGAAGCCATATGAGCAATTATCGAGAAAGCGACACGAACCTGGCGGGCCTCGGCCCACTGGCTGGTTTGATAGGTGTTTGGGAAGGAATCGGCGGCACGGACATCTCACCGGGTGTCCCAGACCGGATGATGACGGAAACCGAAAAGAGCTATCGCGAGCGGTGGGTTCTTGAACTGGTAAGCCCGGCGGTAGAAAACCATGACCAGAAGCTCCGTCAGTTAACCTGCGTCACAAATGCTTGGCGAGGAAGTTCGTCCACGGCGGGTAAGAAAGGTGGAGAGCCTTTTCATGGGCAGCTCGGTTACATGATCTGGGATGCCGCCACCAAACAGGTACTTGCCTCGTTCGCAGTACCTCGCGGTATCGTAATCAACGCTGGCGGTACGGCGGAACCGGACGCGACAAGTTTTGAGCTTGCGGCGGAAGCGGGATCCGAGACCTATGGTATTTGCCAAAACCCCTACCTGGTTGAAAACTTCAAGGTCGTGCGCTACGTCCTAAAACTTAAGCTGAACGACGACGGAAACAGCTTCGATTACCAGCAAGACACCCAGCTTCAGATCAAGGGTCGCGACCTCCTCCATCACACCGACGCCAACCATCTCAAGCGCCTATCCTGAGCACCGGTTGCGGGGCCTTTACGTGTGAGGCTCAACCTGTTGCGACCGGGCCGCCGGCCACAAGAGCCGGAAGCCCTGGTCCGCCGTTTGATAGGTCTGCACCAGGCAGCCGTCGCAATGCGGCAGATCCGCGCGAAGAAGTGGATCTCCTGCTTTACCCCGCTGATCACCGGCGGCGATGAAGAAGCGGGTTTTGCAGCCCTTCTGAGTCGCCAGATAGCCCAGCGCGATCGCAAGGTCAGTTTTGCATCGGCGGCTACACTGCGGTACTCGATCGTCTTCAAACCCGATCAGCCGCAAACCTGAGCTTGGCGCCGCTATTGGTTCGGGATGACGGCGAGAAGCATGACAGCCGCCCTCTAAATTGTGGGCGCATTCACGAGCCTGAAATCCGTCAAGCGTAGACCGAGAGAGTCGCGAGCGCGATCAAATCACCTCCTGCTTGCGATGCGGCCCTTTCATCAACGCCTTGGTTGACCCGCGGGGGCGGTTTGCAGCTCACTCGTTACCGCAGGGTGTCAGTAACTTCGGCAACGTTGATGTGATATCGCCGGCGCGCGGGACTTGGACCGGTGTCATCTTCGGCGATGTCACCGCCGTCGGCGGAACGAACGGGACTATCAAGTGGCGCGTGGCGACGCAGCGGTTCACTCCATTTGCTTCGGTCCGGCCGAGAGTCCTGATCCTCGCTCCAGGCAAGAGCGGAGCGGTCAAGGTTTCGGCGACCACACCGTCGTCACCCGGTGATCAAGCCGGTTCGATTGTACTGAGCTCGGACTTGGGTCTCGGCGGAACTACCTCCACTCCCGTGACCCTGCGTAGCCTCGCGAATGTAGCCCAAGGCGGCGCGTTCAGCGGCTTGCTGACCGGCGGCAACGGCCGGGGACCTGAAGGACAGATACAGTACTACGAATTCAATGTCCGCAACGGAGTCCGCAACATCATTGCCAACGTATCGTTTACCAACGACGCGAACGACACGGTGGGTGCATACCTGATTAGCCCGGATGGCGACACTCTGGGCTATGGAGAGAACACTCTCTACACCATCGGTTCCGACGGCTCGATAACGGGAACCAACGGGAATTCGCTGACCGCCTATACGCTCAACCCTGTCCCAGGCACCTGGACGCTGATCGTTGATTTGGCTAACTCGGTTGTCGGCGATGAGACTTCGCAGCCGTTCACTGGCAAGATCCGGGTCAACGGCGTCACCGCCAGCGCTCCCGGGTTGCCGCAGAGCGCGAGCGTTCAGCTGACCGCAGGTACTCCGGTGACCATCCCGGTGTCGATCACCAACAATGGCGCGGCGCCGGCAGCTCCAGATCCTGCGTCGCATCGAGCCGGCCGTCGATGAAAAACGCCTCCGGCACACAGCTCCAAGTACTCTTGCGTCAGCAAGATCACCGGTCCCTGCTTGCCGTCCATCGGTGCGTCGATGACCACCTGCGGCGCCTTCCCAAAGGCTTGCGTCACATGACCTCGCGCAGGCGTCCGACCGGTTCGCGCAGCAGCCCGCCGCGGCGAAGGTGATCCCGCTGTGCAAGGCGGAGTGAATCGACGACGCTTCATCGTATCGAGGGCGGCCGGATCCTGGCCTTGGTTATTGCGCGGCGCGGGCGGGGGCGATCCAATCGCGTGCCAGGCGGTCAGCCCATTCGGGAATTTGCGCGGCATCGGCTGGCGGGCTTGAGAGAATCACGACTTCCTGCACACCCGCGTCGCGATAGCGCTTCATGTCGTCGCCGGTGATCTTCTTGGTGTACGGCGACACGATGAATTCGATTTCGCGCGGGTCGCGGCCGCGCTCGCGCATCAGGGCTTGCAGCTTCGCGACTCTCTCTTTCGCGTCATTCGGATCGCAGTTGAACCCGAACCATCCGTCGCCGTATTCGGCCACGCGCTTCAGCGCGGGATCGCTTTCGCCGCCGAACATCACCGGAAGCTTCACTCCGCGCGTGGGCTTCGGAAAACTCTGCGCGGCATCGAAATTGACGAACTCGCCATGATAGGTCGCGGCTCCTTCGCCCCACAGCGAACGCATCGCGGCAATATATTCGCGCGTCCGCTGCGCGCGGCGCGCGAACGGAATCCCAAGTGCGGCAAATTCTTCCGCCGACCATCCGATTCCAACTCCGAGCACGAAACGTCCGCCCGCAAGCCGATCCAGCGTCGCCGCCTGCTTCGCCAGCACGACGGGATTATGCTCCGGCACCAGGCAGATTCCGGTTGCGAGGCGAATCTTGCTGGTGGCCGCCGCGGCGAAGGTCAACGCAAGGAATGGATCGAGCCAATCCGCGCTGCCGGGCAGCGGAAAATCACCCTCGGCCGAGTACGGATACTTCGAGTTTTGCCGATCGAAAAGCACCACATGCTCTCCGACCCATAGCGTCGCGAATCCGACTCGCTCCGCATGCGATGCCGTGCCGCGGATTATTTCCGGATGGACCGCGGTGCCGATTCCAATTGAAAACAGTCCTACCTTCATCGCTCTCTCTCCACTGATGCAACGCGGTTATATCAGCGCGGCTTCACAAACTTGAGCATGAAGCGATCGGTCTGTCCGCGCTTCTTGAAAACGAACCACGTGCGATCGTCCTCTGGATGCCGCAGCGCGCTCGAGGATTCGGCGAGCTCAAAACCCGATTTCTCGATCTCGTTGATGACGAAATTCTCGTCAATACGATGCAGCGTCGCGCAGTCGCGATCGCCCGATCCATTCTGCGCGCTGTGATCGACGATTCCGTAAACCCCGCCGGGCTTGAGCGCGGTGAAAATCTGCCGATTGACCTTCGCGCGATCCATCTTGAGCCCGACCATGTCGTGATAGTTCTCGTTGATAATGACCGCGTCGAGAGAGCCCGCCGGCACCGGCAGCAGATCCGGCGCGTCAAACGGCTTGGCAATTTCCACCACGTTCTTGAGCCGCGGCACCCGCGCGTGCCACTGGTCCGCGATCTTCTGGTACTTGGCCGGAAACTTCGGCAGGTTCTGCGAATAGACTTTTCCGCCGGGTCCGACCACCCGCGACAATAGCTCGGTGTCCCATCCTCCTGCGGCCCAGATATCCGCGACCTTCATTCCCGGCTTGATACCGAAGAATGCCAGTATCTGCTCGGGCTTGCGGCCCGCGTCGAGCTCTTTGTCCTCCGCTGGACGGTCGGGAGCGTTAACCGCCGCCTTGATGTAGGCGGGAATGGCGTCTTGCGGGAGCGGCGCGGTCTCCGCCACGGTCGCCATCAGCGCGGGATTCTGCGCCCCCGCGATTGAGATTGTGCTCGCCGCGCCCAGAGCGATCGTGCTCGCCGCTATCGCAATTGCCAGGTATCGAATCTTCATAGGTGGATGCTCCCCGCGTCGCGTGGCGCGACTTCTCGTGGCGCGACTGCTCGATGGCGCAGTTTGGATTCGCAGGCTCAACTTGCGATTCGTAGCACGCGGGCCGCCGCGCGAAAAGGCACCGCCGCCGGACGCCTGCATAGCTAAGCGCCGGTGGACTTGGGCGCGGCGTGCGCGGCAAGATAACATCGACCGCGCGCCGCGTCGCGCCGGGCATGGATGGAAGCTCCCACGCAACCGAACTCTGCTGGACTCACGCCCGCCTCGGGCGGCCTGCGCATCGTCGCGTTCGAGAGCAGGATGGCGGCCGAGGCGGCGGCGTTGATCACGCGTCACGGCGGAATTGCGATCGTCGCGCCGGCGATGCGCGAGGTTCCGCTGGCGGATAATCCCGCCGCATTCGACTTTGCCGAGCGCATACTCGCCGGCGAGATCGACGTCGCGATTTTTCTGACCGGCGTCGGCGTGCGCGCGCTGTTCCAGGTGATGGAATCGCGCCATCCGCGCGCCACGATAGTCGCCGCGCTCGGCCGGCTCGTAACTGTCGTTCGCGGCCCCAAACCCGCCCGCGCGCTGCACGAGATGGGAATCGAGCCTGCCGTCACCACGCCCGAGCCCAACACTTCGCGCGAGCTGCTGGCGGCGCTGGCAGCGTATCGCGATCTCCGCGGCGCCCGGGTCGCGGTGCAGGAATACGGAATTTCAAATCGCGATCTGATCGCCGGTCTCGAAGCGCGCGGCGCTCAGGTCACCGTCGTTCGTGTCTATCGATGGACGATGCCCGCCGACCTTGGGCCGCTGCGCGCGGCGCTGCGCGCTATCGCCGAGGGTGGCGCCGATGCCGCGATTTTTACCAGCTCGCATCAGGTGACGAACCTGATGCAGATCGCACAGGCAGACGGAATCGGCGCCGAGGTGCGGCGCGGTCTCGCGGCGATGGCGATCGGATCGATCGGGCCGGTCTGCAGCGAAGAGCTGCGCTCGCACGGAATCGCGGTTGACTTCGAGCCCGCGCATCCGAAGCTCGGCCATCTGGTGAAAGACGCGGCCGACCGCGCCCCCGCAATCGTTGCCGGCAAACGACGCGCGGCGACACGCGCGGAAGTGTCGAGCGCTCCGAGAATTCCACGCCTTCTCGAAAACACGCGGCGTCTGCGGCATTGGGATCATCCGATTCTGCGCGCGTGCCGCCGCGAACGCGCCGACTACACTCCCATATGGCTGATGCGCCAGGCCGGCCGCTACATGCCGGAGTATAGGCGCCTGCGCGACCATCACGATTTCCTCGAGCTTTGCATGCGCCCCGAGCTTGCGGCCGAGGTCACGGTGACGGCAGTCGAGCGGCTCGGCGTGGACGCCGCGATCATCTTCGCGGATATTCTACTGCCGCTCGTCCCGATGGAAGTGGGACTGCACTACGAAAAGGGCGACGGGCCTGTTATCGACCGCCCGATTCGCAGCGCAGGCGATCTCGATCGCGTGGCGCCGTTCGACACGAGCACGCTCGGCTTCGTCGCGGAATCGATCAAGCTGGTCGATCGCGCGATCGGAAAAAAGACTCCGATAATCGGATTCGCCGGCGCGCCGTTCACGCTCGCCTCGTATCTGATTGAAGGCGGTACGTCGCGCCAATATCAGGCGACCAAAACCCTGATGTACAACGATCCGGACACGTGGCATCGCCTGATGAGCCTGCTCGCGCGCGTCACGATCGATTACCTGAACATGCAGGTCGCGGCGGGCGCCAGTATCGTGCAGCTCTTCGATAGCTGGGTCGGGAGCCTCGGTCCCAACGACTACCGCCGTTTCGTGCTGCCGCATACCGCGTCGATTATCGCGGGCGTCGCGCCCGGAGTGCCGGTGATCCACTTCGGCACGATCACCGGAAATCTTCTCGAGCTGATGCGCGAGGCCGGCGGCGACGTTATCGGACTGGATTGGCGCGTCGATCTGGCCGAGGCGTGGAAGCGGCTCGGTTACGATGTCGCGATCCAGGGAAACCTCGATCCGATCGCGCTGTTCGCCGCGGTGCCGGAAATTCGCGCGCGTGCGCGCGCGGTGCTTGATCAGGCGGGCGGGCATCCGGGACATATTTTTAATCTCGGCCACGGGATTCTTCCGGAGACCCCGGTCGATCACGTAATCGCGCTGGTGGACGCCGTTCACGAGCTCAGCCGGAGAGCTGCGTGAGCGAGCAGCGCGGCTGCGACGCGGTTTTGATCGTCGGGTTTGGCGGACCCACCCGCGCCGAAGAAATCCTTCCGTTTCTGGACAACGTTCTGCGCGGCCGCCCGGTCCCGCGTGAACGTTACGCCGAGGTGGTGCGTCACTACGAGCTGCTCGGCGGGCGTTCGCCGTACAACGATCTGACGATGCGCCAGGCGGCCGCGTTGCGTGCGGAGCTCGCGCGCGGCGGGACCGGGATTCCGGTCGTGGTTGGGATGCGCAACTGGCAGCCCTACGTTGACGACGCGCTCGCAACCCTCGTAGGCGGCGGCGCGCGCCGCGTCCTCGCATTCGTCATGGCGGCGCATCGCAGCGAGGCCAGCTTCGAGCGTTATCAGGAAACCGTCAGCGCCGCCGCCGATAAAATCGGGCGCCGAGCGCCGGAAATCATTTATCCCGAACCGTGGTTCGCGCATCCGAAATTTATCGCCGCCACCGCGGCGCGCGTGGCCGAGGCGCTTGCACGGCTCGATTCCTCCGACCGCGCGCACGCGCATCTCATTTTCACCGCGCATAGCATTCCGGTCGCGATGGCGGCGCAGGCGCCGTACGTAGAGCAGTTAACCGAATCCTCGCGTCTGGTCGCGGCTAAGCTCGGGTTTGAAAACTGGACGCTCGCATTTCAGAGCCGCAGCGGAAGTCCGCGCGACCCTTGGCTCGAGCCCGATATCGGCGCCGCGTTGCGCGGGTTGCCTCGCGGCGCGGTCGCGGTAGTGGCGCCACTGGGATTTTTGTGCGACCACGTTGAGGTGCTGTACGACCTTGATGTCGAAGCGGCCGCGATCGCGCGCGAAGCCGGCGTACGAATGGAGCGCGCGGCGACGGTCGGCGACCATCCGGAGTTCATCGCGATGATGGCGGAGATCGTTCGGCGCCACACGCGCGGCGCGTGACGCCGATGCCTCGCGTAGCCGTAATCGGCGCCGGAATTACCGGTCTCGCGGCAGCGCATCGGATGCGCGAGCTTGCGGCCGAACGCAATTTTCCACTCGAAGTGATCGTGCTCGATCGCGCGGCGCACGCCGGCGGCCCGCTCGCCACGGTGCGTCGCGACGGATTCACGATCGAAACCGGCGCGGATTCTTTCCTGACCGAAAAGCCGCAGGCCGCCGAGCTCGCGCGGCGGCTCGGCCTCGGCGACGCGCTCATCCCAACCCGCGCTGAGTTTCGCCGCACGCAGGTGGTTCACAACGGCCGTCTGGTCGATATCCCCGACGGCTTTTCGCTGCTGGCGCCGGCGCGGCTCGGCCCGGTGATGAAGAGCGATTTGTTCTCGCCACTGGCAAAGCTCCGAATCGCGCTTGAACCACTCGTGCCCAAACGAAAGGACCGGCGCGACGAAAGCCTGGCCGCGTTTGTCACCCGGCGTCTCGGGCGCGAGGTGCTCGATCGCGTCGCACAGCCGCTCGCGGGCGGAATCTACACCGCCGATCCGTCGCACTTAAGTATTACCGCCACGACTCCGCGCTTCGTCGAGATGGAGC
>JBOHWH010000207.1:0-2042 GCA_050736695.1 Binataceae bacterium (SeqCode)
CCGAACAACAGCCCGAGGTCAATATCATCCGGATCGCGTACGAGGCGCTGCCAGTCACGATTTCAGCGGCGGCTCGAGTGGGCGCGCTTCAGTTACCCGGCTTCCGCGAGGCGCTGGCGCTGCCCGACCAGGCCGAGCAAACGCTTTCGCTGCGCACGCAGCAGGTCCTGATGCATGAAACCGGCATCACCAAGTACGGCGATATCTTCGCGGGCAGCAAAGTGATCGAGGGCCTGACCGCCGAGACCGCGGAGCGCGCGCGAACGATCGCGATGGAAATGCGCGCGGCGGGATATTCGCGATCGATCGGAATCGTCGCCGGAGAGCTGACCCGCGCGCTCGCCGAGCGGCAGCGCAAACTCGAGACCGGCGAGATCGTGCAAGTCGGGGTCAATTCTTTTCTCGGCGAGATAGGGCTGATCGGACCGGCTGGCGATGACACTCAGGACTCTGAGGATGGCGCGCAAGCCTCAATCGAAAAGGACCGTGTCGATTCGATCACGCGATGGCGCGCCGAGCGCGACCACGCCGCCGTCGCGCGCGCGCGTCAGGCGCTCGAGCAGGCCGCATCGGCCAAGGCGGCGACGATGGATGCGACGCTCGCGCTGGCGCGTGCGGGCGGCACGGTCGGCGAATGGACCGATTCGATCGTGCGCGCAAGCCACGGACGCTACACGCCTCCGATCCTCGAGGCGCGGGGAGCGGTCGCCTCGCTCGGGATCGCACGCGCGCCGCGGAAAATGAAAGTCGCGCTCGGCAAAGCCGGGCTTGACGGCCATATCAACGCGGTCAAACTGCTCGCGCACGCCTGCATGCAGGCCGGGATGGAAGTGGTGCTCGCGGGATTCAAACAAACCGCTGAGCAGATGGTCGAAACCGCGCTTCAGGAAGACGTGGACGTGCTCGCGATCTCAAGCCTGGCGGGAGCGCACATGACGATCGCGCGCGAAGCCCTTGCGATGCTGCATCGCCGCGGCGCAGGCGACGTTCGCGTCGTGATCGGCGGCATCATTCCGGAGCCCGACCGTCCGCGCCTGCTCGCGATGGGTGTGCGCGCGGTCTTTACGCCGAAAGACTCGAACCTTGCCAAGATCGTAGCAAGGATTGCGGAGCTCGGACCTCGCGCGCAAATATAATTGCGTCTTGGGAGTCTCATCCGGCCGCATGGAGAACCACGCATGTCCGTCCGCATCGCCAAGAAAATTCTTACCGCCGCAGTCCTGTTGGCGATCGCCGTCGCCGCGCCAGCGTATGCCGGCCAGGCGCGCCCGTGGCTCTGCCGCGACAAACCGGTGTTTTCGTCCGAACATGCGATGGACTACCGCCTTGCGGTGAATCCCGGCCCGCGATGGCAGATCTTCTTCATGCAGTTCGAACCCAACGCGGCGCACGACGGCTTCGATATTACAGACTCGAAGGAAATCGGGGGTCGCTCCTCGAACCTAAGCGGCAAACTCTCGCCCGGGCGATATTTCACGGTCGCGATGTACCAGCAGCGCCCGGGAGTGTGGGTGTGTCACAAATACTCGCGCCTGCAGCCCAGCCCCAAGGGAATGGTCGCCAACATCTGCTACGGCCGCGAAGAATCCTCCTGCCAGGTAACACTGACTGTAAAAGATAACTTGTCGGTAACGCCGCCAGTAGTCCCAATCCCGATGCCCTAATTCATCTCGGCAGCATTGATCCCTCGGCGTCGTCATTTCGAGACCTCGGGCGAGAAATCCCGAGACGTCGATGCACGAAGCCGCGCCACATGCAGCGGCCCTCCGCCCGGGATTTCTCCCTTCAGTCGAAATGACGGATGAGGCGTATCGCACCACGCGCTTATAATTCTCGATGTTCGATCCGCTGCGCAATTCTTTATGGAGGCGGCGATCGGATTCGAACCGCTGCATGGAGGTTTTGCAGTCTCCCACCGAGCGTGCACGATCGGTCGCGACGGGTGAGGAAGTACGCGATCTCAAGGCTTTTTCGTTGGCGCGCGGGTACGCTTCGACCCTCCCCGCCGATAGAACAAGCACAGAAGTGGCACAGTATCGGGG
>JBOHWH010000208.1:0-16422 GCA_050736695.1 Binataceae bacterium (SeqCode)
CGCGTCCCTACCGGACACATTCGTGCATTTCATCTCCGTGCGGCTAGTGAGCCGCCGCGACGCAAAAACTCGCGCCTACCGCGCGATCGAGAAGGTCCATTGATATCGTTTTCCACTCGCTGTCATCGATATGCGGTAGGTTGCGCCCGCTGTTAAGGGGGCTAGAGGGATTACCACCACCGTGCCCTGACCCAGCAGGACTTGGCGGGCGGTTTGTTGGGTGACGGGGTCGGGATTGGTATAGGTCGTGCCATCGAAACCGCAGGCGTCGAGCTTGGTTGCGGCGCCGCCCGAGGAGACGCGTTCGAGCGTGTACGCATCGAGGGTGGCGTGCATCCAATAGCCAGTCGCGAGCGTGATAGGTAGTCCGGTCGGCGCTGTGTATCCGGCGCAGGCGGTTAGCGGATCGGGCCATTCAGTGGTGAAGGTTCGCAGAGCGATCAGCGCGCCGTCGGCTGGAAATTCGATCGGTGCGGCGTACGTTGTCCCCGCAAGACTCTTTTCCACGCCGCTTTGCGCGTCGAGCGCTGCCACGCATAGACCCGAGCCGCAAACCTGCTTGAAGCCCACACGGTGCAGACGCGGGCTCAAGAGCGGCAGGCGATGGAATGCGCCGCTTATCCAATCGACCAGAGCCCACCCGATCGGATCCTTGAGCTTCATTCCGCCGAACGCGATGAAATCGACATCGCTCGATTTGCCGGCGTTCGCGCCCGCGGCCGAGTAGCCCGGCTTGTCCGCGCTTTCCAGATGCGCGTCGATTCCAGGATTCCTGCCTGCGCGCAAAGCCGGCCCAATATTCTGGATGAGATAGTTCACATGCGCGCTGTCTCCTGCGCTCAGAGTTGCGTCCTCGACCACCGGCGACAGCTTGGCCATCGCCCGGTACGCGTTGAGCCGCCGTAGCCATTCGGGCTGCGGCCCCGACGGCGTCGGCCACGGCGTGGGCACAGGCGAAAGCATAGACGTCGCGGAAGAAGCGGCCGCGGCGACTCTCGCGCCGGATGCCGGTGCGGGAATCGCGCGCACTGATATTGATGGCGACGGCGATGGGGCCGCCGGCGCGGGCGTGACTGCGGCCGGAGATTCGCCGCGCGTCGCGCTCGCGTGGGTGAGGAGCCATCGCCGAGTCGCAGCGAAAGCGGCCACGAACAGCAGGATCATCAGCGGGATCGCAACGCGCAAGCCGAGCCCGCGTGCGCGCCCGCCTGCGGTGCCGGCCATGAACGTGAAGCGCGCCTGGCCGAAGCGCACGTCGTCGCCGCGCACGAGCCTGACAGGATTCGCAACCCGCTTGCCGTTTATGTAGGTGCCGTTGGTCGATTCGAGGTCGGCCACCTCGAAACCGCGCCTGCGGCGCTCGATCACCGCGTGATGACGCGAAACGGTTTTCTCCGCCAGAACGATATGATTGTCGCTTGCGCTGCCGATTTTCGTCTTGCGCGCGACCAGTGGCAATTCGCGGGGTCCGGCCCAATTGCCGGCCGCGACCAGTCGCGGTGCTCCGCTCTTGCGCTCAGGTCCTGCCGCCACCACTATCCCCCCTTCGATACTATCGGCCGTCGATCAGGCGAGATCCCAGAATTTGCCGACGCCGCGCGCGGCGCGCTCGATTATCGGCATCACGCGCTCGCCGCCGCGCGCCTTTGCGATCGGCTCTCCGGCCTCATGCCCAAGTTCATCAATCACCGCGCGCCCGGAATCGGCGAGCGCCGCGAGATCGTAGCCGCCCTCGAGCGCCGCGATCATCGCGCCATCGCAGTATTCCGCCGCAAGCTCCTTTACCCGCCGCGTCATCGCGACGAATCCGTCCTCGCTCACGCGCATATCGCCCAGCGGATCGCGGAAATGGCAATCGAAACCGCACGACACGATTATGAATTCGGGCTTGAACTTGCGCCCGATCGGCAAAATAAATTCGTCGAAGAAGCGCAGATAATCGTCGTCGCCGTACTCCGCCGGCATCGGCGCGTTGACGGTGTATCCAGTCCCCGGGCCCGCGCCCATCTCGTGGATCGATCCGGTGCCGGGATAGTGCGGATACTGATGCGTCGAGGCATACAGCACACGCGGCGACTCGTAAAAGATTTCCTGGGTGCCGTTGCCGTGATGCAAATCCCAATCGACGATCATCACGCGTTCGAGGCCGCGCGTCTTTAGCAGCCACTGCGCCGCAATCGCGACGTTATTGAAAAAGCAGAATCCCATCGCGCGCGAGGGCCGCGCATGATGCCCCGGTGGACGCACAATCGCAAATGCGTTGTCCGCCTCGCCGTCGAGCACCGCCTCGGCCGCCGTCAGCACGCCGCCCGCCGCGAGGAGCGCCGTCGCATACGTCTCGGGACAGCTATGCGTATCGGGATCGAAGTCGAAGCGCGCACCCGACGCGCTGCGCTTAATCGACGCGATATAATCCGTGCCGTGGCAGAGCTCAATTTCCTTGACCGTCGCGGGGCGCGGCGCGAGAATTTGCAGATTCGGACGCCGCAGCGACTCCGCCATCTCGATCATCGCCGCCACGCGCTCGGGCCGTTCCGGATGCGACCGTCCGGCGAAATGTTTCAGATACGCCCTGTCCGTCACAATCGCGGTCTTGAGCATCGTTGACTCCACCATCTGTGCTAAGAATGATCAGTTCATCCAACGATCAGTCCAGCGATATGCATCGTAAACTATCGAGACAATATAGCGCCTGTGCGCCGCAATTCCGCGAGTGGACCTGTTTGAAATAGTAATCGTGCTGGCGATCGCGTTGGTTGTGCTGGGCCCCGAGCGCCTGCCCGAGGTTCTGCGCACAGTCGGCAAGATTCTGCGTGAACTACGCGCCGCGAGCAACACTGTGATGCGCGAATTGACCGACGTGCTCGAGGATCAGTCACCGCGCGCCGATCCCGCCGCTGCGCCGCCAATCGAGGATCCTGCGCGCGCGATGCGGCCGTTGCCTGCGCAGCCGCCCGCGCCCGCATCATCGGTAGAGGCTCCCGCGCCCGCGGTTGAAACTCCGTCCAACGCCACGCCGAGCAAACCCGATCCGTCGGGACATCAGCCCTCCTGAGGCGCGCGCGATCGTGGGAACCCAGGACCTGACTCCGCCCGAGGCGCGTCCGCCGGAAGCGACCGAGTCCACCACGCTCACGCCGGCGCCGCCCGCGCCCGAAGCGACCAACCCCGACGAGGCCGAGAGCGGGATGCTCGGGCGGATGTCGCTGATCGAGCATCTGCAGGAGCTGCGCACACGGCTGGTGTACTCGGCGATTGCGCTTTTAGCCGGCTTTCTGATCGCGTACGCGATCGCCGATCCGCTGTTCGCCGCGCTCACCTATCCGATTCGCGAGGTCGCGCACGGCAAGCTCCTGCTGATCGGCACTGGAGTCGGCGAGGCGTTCTTCACCAAGATCAAAGTCGCGCTGATCGCGGGCCTGTTCATCGCAAGTCCCGCGGTGTTCTACGAGATCTGGAAGTTCATCGCGCCGGGTTTGTACGAAACCGAGCGCAAAATGGCGTTGCCGTTTATAGTGTCGGCGACGCTGTTTTTTATTCTCGGCGGATATTTTTGCTGGGCGGTAGTCTTCCGGATTGGCTTCGCATTCTTTCTGGACCAATACGCCAGCATCGGAATCACGCCGACCATCCGGATAAGCGAGTACCTGGCGTTCGCGGCCAAGCTGCTGCTGGCGTTCGGGATCACTTTCGAGATGCCGATCTTCGCGTTCTTCCTGACCAAGCTCGGCATGATCGACTACAAATTGATGATGCGCTATTTTAGGTACGCGATATTGGTAATCTTCATCGTTTCTGCGATTCTGACGCCGCCCGATATGGTCTCGCAGTTCCTGCTCGCGATCCCGCTGCTCGGACTCTACGGGCTGAGCATCGGAGTCGCCTACGTGTTCCGCATCAGGACGGCGATCGTTTCCGCGCCGGCCTGACGGCGGATCTGACGAAACGCATTACGCTTAACCGCTCGAGAGCCGCGCATCTGCCGGCATGGAAAAGGTGCCCACGATGGCTAAACTGCAAGACGCGCCGCGCGCGACTGGCGCTCCGGGAATTCCGCCGCGATGGACTCGGAGCGCGAAAGACGTTGTCGGCACCGCCTATTCGTCGGTGAGCAGGGTCTGGTTCACCATCTCCAAGGGCGTTCTCAACGAGATGTATTATCCCACGATCGATCAGCCGCAGGTGCGCGACCTGCAGCTTCTGGTGAGCGACGGCAAAACTTTCTTCCATGAGGAACGCCGCGACCTGATCACACGCACCGAGTACCTGACCGAGCACGGCTTGGGCGTGCGGATCGTCAACAGCGATCCCGATGGCCGCTACCAGCTCGTAAAAGAAGTCATTTCCGATCCGCATCGCAACGCGATCCTGATGGACGTGCGGCTCGAAGGCGATCCCGATTTTCTCGCAAAGCTGCATCTCTATGTCCTGCTCTCGCCGCACCTTTGCGTCGGCGGATGGGCCAATAACGGCAACCTGACCAGCATCGTCGGGCGCGAATTTATCACCGCGAACAAAAACGGCACCTGGCTCGCGATGGCGGCGACTTCGGCATTCGTACAGCGCTCTTGCGGATACGTCGGCACGACCGACGGATGGCAGGATCTCGCGCAAAATTACAGGCTCGACTATCACTTCGGCTCCGCCCCCGACGGCAACATCGCGCTGACCGCCGAGATCGATTTGAGCAAGTCCCATAGCTTTACTCTCGGCCTCGGCTTCGGCAGCTCGACCCATCGCGCGGTAACTTGCGTCTTCCAGTCGCTCGGAACTCCCTTCCAGGAGCATCGCGAACGCTTCATCGAGCAATGGGAGCGTGCCTCGCGCCACTTTATCCCGATCGGAAGATCATCCGGCGACGGCGGCGAGCTCTATCACCGCAGCCACGAACTGTTGCTCGCGCACGAAGACAAGAGCTTTCCCGGCGCGATCATCGCCTCGCTCAGCATCCCGTGGGGAGAAGCCAAGGGCGACGAGGACCTGGGCGGGTATCATCTGGTATGGACCCGCGACATGGTTAACAGCGCGACCGGATTGCTCGCGGCGGGCGACACGGCCACCCCGATGCGCGCGCTTATCTATCTTGCGTGTACTCAGCATGAGGACGGAGGATTCTCGCAGAATTTTTGGATCGACGGCTCTTCCTACTGGCAGGGAATCCAGCTCGACGAAGTCGCTTTTCCGATCATGCTGGCGTGGCGGATGCACAAGGCCAATGCGCTGCAGAATTTCGATCCGTACCCGATGGTTATCGCGGGCGCGCGTTATCTGCTCTACCATGGACCGGCGACGCAGCAGGAACGGTGGGAAGAGAACAGCGGATTTTCGCCCTCGACGCTCGCGAGCAATATCGCCGGGCTGATTTGCGCCGCATTCTTTGCGCGCGAGCGCGGCGATCAGGTCACAGCGCAATTTCTGGAAGAGTATGCGGACTTTTTGGAGTCGCACGTCGAGGCTTGGACCGTAACCAATCAGGGCTTCATTGTCCCCGGTATCCGCCGCCATTATGTGCGCATCACGACTGCCGACGCCGAGAGCCCCTACCCCAACGAAGATCCCGACGCGGCACCGGTGCATATCCATAATCGGCCGCCCTGGGCGCCCAGCGACTTTCCGGCGGCTGCGATCGTCGATGGCGGCTTCCTGGAATTGGTGCGCTACGGAATCCGCCGCGCGGGCGATCCGCTGATGGAAGATTCACTGAAAGTGATCGATGTGGCCCTCAAAACGAATTTGCCGCAGGGTCCATGCTGGCGGCGATACACCCACGACGGCTACGGGCAGCAGGATGACGGCGGTCCGTTTCTGGGTACGGGAGTCGGACGGCCGTGGCCGCTTCTGACCGGCGAGCGCGGGCATTATGAGCTGGCCGCTGGGCGCGATCCGCATCCTTACCTGCGCGCGATGGAAGCCTTCGCCACCGAGACGCGGCTGTTGCCCGAGCAGGTTTGGGATCAGACTGACATTCCTGGTGCGTTGCTCTTCCTCGGCAAGCAAACCGGTGCTGCGATGCCCTTGATGTGGGCGCACGCGGAGTACATCAAGCTGCTACGCTCGATGTGGGACGAGCAGGTCTTCGATCTGATTCCCGAAGTGGCGGAACGCTATCTGCTCGCGCCGCAGCACCGGCGGCCGATGGAAGTGTGGAAATACAATCGCCGCCGCGTCAGGTCCGTCAAAGCTCCCGTCCGTCTGCGCATCCAGACCGTGCGTGCGTTCATCCTGCACTGGACCAAAGATGAATGGACCCACACGACCGACACGCAGGCCACGAAAACCCCGATCGGAGTCAATTTCGTCGATATCGATATCGGCAGCGCCGACCGCGCCCCCGTCCGCTTCACCTTCCACTGGCAGGACACCGGAGCGTGGGAGGGCAAGGACTATGCGGTAGAGCTAAAGCAGTAGGTCGCCGGGCCGGCCGCAGATTTAATCTATTATCAGCTTATTGGCAGTAGGATTGGCGTCCGGCCCGTCGTCGATGCGTGGGCCGCGGGCCTGCGCCGCCTATGTTTCGCCATTCACCCTGGAAGACGGCGCAGCTCGAATTTCGCCATCAGCGATTCCAGCAATTGCTCGACGTCCGTTGCCTGATCCTCGCCAAAATAGATCCGCAGATAGTGTCGCACCGGATCCTCGGTCCTGAGCGTCGCGAGATTGTCATACGACTCGAAGATCGACTTGAACAGCGCGATCTGCGCCGGCGCGATCGCGATCAGGATGCTCTTTAATTTGGGCGTGGGCTCGGTCATGGCATCGATGGTTCACCGCGGGTTACTGCGCGGCTCCGCCTCCGTAGGCTCTAGCCGATGGCGCTCGCGCGGCTTCTCTTCGTAACCGGAAAGGGCGGCACCGGCAAGAGCACGGTCGCCGCGGCGCTCGCCCATGCGCTGTCGCGCGAGCGCCCTACGATTCTCGCCGACCTTGATCCCCGCCTGAGCGCGGCCGCCATGCTGCTCGATACGCCCGTAACGCGCGGCGCGCCTGTCGCCGCCAGCGCGACTCTCCAAGTCGTTGCACTCACCGCGCGCGCCGAGCTCGAGGCGTTTATGCGCCGGATCGTTCCGGTCGCGGCGATCTCGCGGCGGATGCTCAAAAGCAGAACCTTCGGCTTCGTCACTGCCGCGCTGCCGGGACTCGAAGCCTTCCTGCTGCTCGAACGCTTGCGGATCATGGCCGGCGATGCGGCCCTGGAGGATCGCTATGTCGTCGTCGATGCGCCCGCGTCGGGCAGCGCGCTGGAGCTGCTGGCAGTCGCGCGCGGAGTAAAAGGGATCGCGCCGGCCGGGTCGCTCAATCGAATCGCGCACAGCGTCGAAAGCTTTCTGATTGATCCCGCGCGCTTCGGCGTCGTGCTGGCGGTCACGCCCGAAGATCTCGCGATCCGCGAAGCACTCGAACTCGCCGGTGCGCTGCGAGCGCACCTTGGGATAGCGACAATCGCCGCAATCATGAATCGCACTCCGGCGCCGCTCTTCACCAACGCGGATTTGCGCGCGGCCTCCGGCCTCGAAACGCATCTGCATCTCGCACGGCGGCGTGAACAGGAACGCGCCGCCGCACGCGATGCGCGCAAAGGATTCACGCGCGCGGCCGTGCCGATGATCGAGCTCGCGATGCTCTATCGGCCGGCGATGGCGCGCGCCGAAATTGCCGAACTCGGCGCCGTGCTCGCCGCGGAGATGCCCGCGCGATGAATCGGCTCAATCTCGGCGACTTTAATCTCGCGATCTGCCTCGGTCCCGGCGGCGTCGGCAAAACCACGATCGGCGCCGCGCTCGCGATCGACGCCGCATGTGCCGGCCGCGCCGTCGATGTGATGACGGTCGATCCCGCACCGCGACTGCTCGACGCGCTCGGCCTCGGCTCCGGCGCGTCGGAGCCGCGCGAGGTCGATTTGGATTGTATCCCGGTCGATTCCGCCAGACCTGCGCGGCGCGCCCGCCTGCGCGCGCTGCGGCTCGACCCCAAAACGACCTTCGACGCGATTGTGCGCCGCCATTCCCCCTCGCCCGCCGCGGCGGAGGCAATTATCACCGGCCGGATTTATCGCAACCTCGCCAGCGCTTTTGCGGGCGTCGCCGACTATATGGCGATGGAAAAATTGCTCGAACTGGCGGCCGAGCCCGCAACCGATTTTATCGTGCTCGATACTCCCCCCGCCGCTGAGGCGCTGGACTTCCTCGACGCTCCGCGGCGGCTCCTGGAGCTGCTCGGCTCGCGCGCGGTGACCCTGCTCGGCGCGAGAAGGCTTGGCGGCAGCGTGGTGGATATCGCCGCGCGCGCAGTCTTGGCGGCGTTCGATCGTGTGACCGGCTTGAAACTGCTCGGTGACGTGCAGGCGTTCGTCCGCAACTTCGACGGCATGTACGAAGGCTTCGCCGAGCGCGCCACGCGCGCCCGCGCGATGCTGCGGGCTGAGCGCACCGCCGTCATAGTGGTGACGACGGCCGAAACCGGAAGAATCGCGCAGGCGCGCGAATTTATCGCCGCGCTCGGTCACGCCGAGATGCGCGTGCGCGCGGTGATCGTGAATCGCGCGATGGCTGATCTTCCTGATGCGGCTGAAATCACCCGCGCCAAACTTCCCGCCGCACTAAAAAGAAAGCTCAGACGAAATCTGGAAGACCACACCGCGCTAAAAACCCGGCAAACTCTCTCTTTTGAAGCCTTGCGCACCGCGCTGCCGCCCGGCGCCGCCCTGATGCTCGCGCCCGAGCTAGAACACGAACCCCACTCGCTAGCCGACCTCGCCCAGATCGCCGCAAGCATCCATCCGGCTTAGGTTGATTCTCCCGCGCTCTCGTGCGCGTCTCATGGCAGAAGGGCGGTCGCGCAGAGCCTCTGCATCTACTTCGCAAACCGTCAGGGGCACGCGGATTTCCACGGCGGGGCGTGAGGCCATAAGATGGAGGCGATGAGCTCTTCGCTCTACGTCCATATTCCGTATTGCCGGGCCAAATGTCCGTACTGCGATTTCAATTCGTATGCGGCATCGGCGTGGCCCGAGGACGACTATACGCGCGCGTTGATTTGCGAGATGGAGCGCCGGGCCAAAGAAACGCCCTTCGCGGGCGATACGCTGCGTACGATTTTCTTTGGCGGCGGAACGCCGTCGCTGTTTGCGCCCGAGTCGATCGGAAAGATCCTCGACGCTGCCAGCCGGCTGTTCGGGATTGAACGCAACGCGGAGATCACGCTCGAGGCGAATCCGGGCACCGTCGATGGCGCCAAGCTTGCGGGAATGCGAGCGGCGGGAATCAATCGACTGAGCTTCGGCGCGCAGTCGTTCAAGGACCAAACGCTAAAATTTCTCGGCCGCATTCACAATGCCGAAGAGACTCGCACCGCCGCGCGTCTGGCGCATCGCACGGGCTTCACGCGACTCAACCTCGATCTGATTTTCGCGGTGCCGGGACAGACCCTGGCCGACGTCGAAAACGATATCGCGCAGGCCGCCGCGCTCGAGCCCGATCATATCTCCGCCTACAACCTGACCTTTGAAGAAGGCACCGCGTTTTTCGCCGATATGAAACGCGGACGAATCACGCCGCTTAAGACCGACGATCAGGCCGCGATGTACCAGCTTGTGCGCGAGGAAATACCGCGCCGCGGCTATCCGATGTACGAAATCTCGAACTACGCGCGGCCCGGCAGCGAGGCGCGACACAATCTAACCTACTGGCGCGCACAGAGTTACATCGGCGCCGGAGCGGGCGCGCATGGCTTTGCTCTGGGACAAAATGATTACGGCCGCCGATGGTGGAATGAGCGCGCGCCCGCAAAGTATATCGAGGCCGCGCTCAGAGACGGGCGTGCGGAGGCAGGCGCCGAGACAATCGATACGGCGACTGGCGCAAGCGAGTTCGTGTTCCTGAATCTGCGCTTACGCGCGGGCTTTGCGCTCACGGACTTTCGCGCACGCTTCGGCCGCGACTTCGATGATCTGTTCGGCGCTCGATCGGAGCGGCTGTTCGAGGGCGGACTACTCGAGCGCGCAGGTGAAAATGTTCGTCTGACCGATCGCGGGCTGGAGCTGGCTGATTCGATCTTCGCCGAGTTCGTTTAGCGGATGAGCGGAACCGCTTAGTCGGCGGCGGGCTGATTCGATCCCGCCATCTCGACTGCGGCGGCGTTGTTTCGAGCCGCGGCCGGCATCGCTTGCGATGCAGCTTGTGCGGCGGCGCGCGCCGCGCGAGTGGGCGTGCCCAGCGGAATCAGATTGATCTCGGCGCCCGCCTCCTCGATCGCGGAAAAGGCGTAGCGCCCCGCATTCACGAGCGCCAGCGCGGCGCACGCGCCGCCCGCGACCGTCAGCGCCAGTATCGCGAGCGAAAGACCCGGCAGCAGCGCGAATGCGGCGGCACCTGCGCCGAAAAGGCCCGCGGCAAGACCGATCCGGCTTTGACGGCTAAGCCTGACGCGCGCGGCCACGTGATTCTTAAGCCTGGTGCCTTCGTGCTCTTCATCGGCGGTCTTGAGCTCAACGCGAGTCCACGGGTTCGCACGCAGCTCCAGGTCGTAGTCATTCCATCCGCGATCGGCGATCGCGGGATGTCCGTCGCGCGCGAATAGCTTCATCATTCGATCGAGCAGCGCGTCACGTGTAGTGTAATGCTCATTCCAGTAAGCGAGACGGAACTCGCGGCGCGAGAGATTTAGTTGCGGCCGCTGCCGCGCCGGAACCTCTGAAGTTCTGCGACCAGGCATCTTGAGCCTCGTGCGGTAGCGCGTCAGCGTGCGGCGCATCGGTCCAGTATACGCAAGCATCGCGATCAGCATCCGCGAGGTAAAACTCTTGTGCGCCTTTTCAAGCGGCGCGTGCCATGCGTAATAGAGCGCCCAGACGGGTCCGAGCGCCAGCATCGCAAACGCGGGTATCGCGCTGACGCCGAACACGATCGATGCGCCGAGCGCGGCCGCCCACAGGATCGTCCATTCGAAGGTCTGCGGCAGGAACGTTAGAATCTTCAGCGCTGGATCGGAAATCGTCTGATGACCCGTGCGCCGCGCGGCCCAAAAAACCCGCGGCTCGTCGCCGCCGGGAAGAGTGCGGATGAAACCCGGGATGGTGCCCGTCCACTTGATCTGGCCCAACGCGTTGAAGCGTTCCGGATAGCATTGATAGAGCATCGCTTCCGCCCGCCCGTAGCCGCGCTGCTGGCCGTAATAGGCGGCGACGGTGTTGCGGCGGAAATGCCACACAAAGCCAGCGGGGCAGTAGCCGAGCCGCAGACCCCGATCGAGCATCCGCCAGCATACGTCAACGTCATCGCCGGCCGAGGTGAATTGCGGATCGAAGCCACCGACCTGGTCGAGCGCCGCGCGCGTGAAAACCATGTTGCATCCCGCCAGATGCTCGGCCGTGTTTTCTTCGACCAGCACATGGCAGGGCGCGCCCGGCGAAGCGGCGACGCAGGCCTCGATACGGCCGTCTTCGTGCGGAGCGTAGTTGGGACCGCCGCATCCGTCGAAGCCGCCTTCGTGCATTGCGCGCACCATCAAGGTGATCCAATGCGGATCGGCGACGCAGTCGGAATCGGTGTAAGCTATAATCCCGCCGCGCGCGGCATGCGCACCGACGTTGCGCGCGACCGCGAGTCCTTTGTTGGGCTGGCGGATCAAGCGAAACTGCGGAAACTCCATCGAGATTTCGGCGGTCCGATCGCGCGAGCCGTCATCGACGATGACCACTTCATAGTTCGGGTAGGCCAGACGCGTTAGCGACTGCAAACATTGGCGCATCGTGCGCTCGGCGTTGTATGCGCAAATCACGACCGAGACCATCGGCGTGTGCGGCGCACCCGGAGGGCACGACCCGTTGAGCGTGACGAATGGCATCAGCTCGGCCGCGCGCAGCATCCTGATTCCCAACCAGTCGTGAGACGCGGCAACGGGAACCGGAGGCGCTACGACTCCAGCCGCGCCCGTTCCGAAAGCCGTCGCGACCGCTTCGTCCTGCCCGGGCGAGGCTTCGCGGAACTCGACCACGACCGGACGCGCCTCAGCGACATTGTGCAGGCCGGTGACAAATTCCCGCAGCTCGACCGGTTCGAGCGCCGGCAATTCTGCGTACAGGAAATCTTCCTCAAGCAGGGAGAGCGCGCGAGTTGCGGGGCGATGCTTCAGCGCGACCATCGCGTGCGCGTCACGGCGCTTTATCGCGCGGAGCAGCGCGCGCATCTTGCCGCGAACTTTCATGAAACCCGCGGCGCGCAGCTCATCCTGGGAAATCGGACAATCGATAATGTAGGCGCACAACGCGCGATGCCTGCGATAGATCGCGGCGGTGTGCGCGACGCGCGAAAGCGCCGCGCTCCATCGATGCCGATCGAACAGGTCGGCGGACGCAACCTCGAGCTCGAGCATCGCCTCGAGTCCCGCCTGCGCCGCAATGTCCAGCACCGGCTGCGACTGCGCTTCAGTAACAATCAGGCCGGTAGTGTGCGCTGCCTTCATTTTCTCGAGACGGCGGCGCAATGCGAGCTTGTGGCTGAAATCGAGGCTCGCTCCAACGTCCGGCAGGCGCATCGCTTTGAAAAGGAATTTTTGACCAGAACGAGAAAAAAACTTGGCTTCAGCGGTGATAGTCGGAAGTACTGCGGTATCGGACAACATCTGGCGTGGACCTCTCGGTCTGCCCACCACAGCCAGAGACGTGCCATCAGAATAGATCAGAAAAGATAACGCTTTTTCACTTTTGGAAGATTAACCAACACTGAATTGGGATGGCATTTGAACCTTTTCGTACCTATGTTCTGAACGTGAACGATTGCGGCGCCGCGGCACTCGGTCAGCGTTGTTAAATTCGCAAGGTGCAAAGAACCGGCTGAACGGCCAATGCGGATCGCTAGATTGGGTAAAATGCGAATGTTATATCTCGGAACAGCAGCGGTTATAATATGCGCGTAAAAGACCGGTCAGTTTTACTGCTCCAACCCCGCCCTACCGCGGCAAGTTCCTGATCCCCAGCCGCCAGGATTCGAGGAGCCAGGATTCGAAGATATGAAAGCACAAAAGCTTTGCGGATGCTGTGTGTCGAAGTCCAACGTCCGGCGCGAGCCGACCGACGCGGGACTGGCCGCCACTCCCGAAGAGGTCGAACTGGTCCGCCAGCAACTGGTGGTGATCGAACAGACTCTGGCCCGCCTGTTTGGCGTGAACGTTTACAGCCGAACGCCCAAGGCGCTCGAGGCGCGCAGCGGTGCGGCGCATCTAATCGAAGAGCATTTTGACGGAATCGTCGAGCAGTGGGGGCAAGCGATTCTGAGCATCCTGGGCGCGCCGCCGCTGGACGAGCACCATCAGCGCGCGCATACCGAGGCGCTGTCGAACTCGCTCATCCGGTTCACGAACCATCTGCACGATCCCGACGATCTTACCACTTACATCTACCTGCGCCGGCATTGTCAGGAAGGGATGCTGGCGCGGGCCAAGCCCTCGCAATTCAACACGATCCACATCGCGCTAAAACAGATCGTGCTGGCGCACGTAGCGGCCGCGATGGACCGGGCGCAGCAGGAGCGGGTCCGCAACGCGATCGTCGCGGCGGTCGATGAGCGGCGCCTGATGGTTTCGCAGTTCTATATCGAATCGCGCGAGCATCTGCTGCGCGCGTCCGAAGAAAAATACCGCAACTCGATCGATCACGCGCCCGACCCGATGTACGAAATCGAGCCCGGCACGTGGAAGGTGCTGCGGATGAACGCGGCGGCGATCTACATGTTCCGCGACGAAAAAGAGCACGAATCGATCGGCAAGTCGCTGATCGAGTTCGTACCGCCGGAACTGCGCGCGACCACTATCAAGTCGCTCGAGAACGTGGTCAAAAACGGCTCCGATCAAACCCTCGACCTGCCGATCGGACCCTATTACGTCGATGTGAACTCGGCGCTGATCTCATACGGCAACAAGCAATTCATCCAGATGATCCTGCACGACGTTACTCAGCGGCGCGAGATGCTGGAGTCGCTGCTGCGGACCGAGCGGCTGGCGGCAGCGGGCACTTTCGCGGCCGGAGTCGCGCACGAGGTCAATAATCCGCTCGCGTCGATCTCTTCGCTGGTGCAGTCGCTCCTGAGCGCCGAGACCGACCTGCAGCGCCGCACTACGCTGCATACAATTCTTTCGCAGATCACGCGCATCTCGGGCACGCTGAAAGACTTGGTGAATTTCGCGCGGCCCTCGGCCGCGCAGCACAAGGTTATCGACATCAATCAGATGGTGACCGACACCTTGCGCATCATCACTTACGACGCGCGGTTTCGCGGGATCAGCGTCGAATCGGACCTCGCCGCCGATGCGACGCCGGCGTTTGCGGACGACAATGAAATCCAGCAGGTGCTGCTGAACCTGCTCTATAACGCCGCCGACGCGACGCACAGCCGAGGCGGAGCCGGCGCGATTCGCGTCATCACCGGCAATCGCTTCACCACCACTGCCGGTGAGAATCGGCGCGTCATGATGCGCGTGGTCGATAACGGCATCGGCATTCCGCGCGAACATATCCAGCGCATTTTCGATCCGTTCTTCACCACCAAACCCGCGGGCGCGGGCGCTGGTCTCGGGCTCTCGTTGTGCCAGCGCCTGATTCTCTCAAACAAGGGCAACATCCGGGTTGATAGCGAAGTCGGCAAGGGCACCAAAATCACGATTCTGCTGCCCGCGCACGAGGCGGCGGCCGGAACGCAAAGCGCCGCGGCCGGCCAGTGAGCGCGCAACACGCATTCTCCGCTCCCCGCCCGGGTCCATTTCGGGTCCTGATCGTCGAAGACGAGCCGCTGATGCGGTCGATTATTGTGCAGCTAGCGCGCAGCGAGGGCTACGAGGTCTTCGACGCGGCGACTGCGGAGAGCGCGTTCGGAATTTTCGAAAAGGAAAAGATCGATCTCGCGATCCTCGATCTCAACCTGACTAGCGGCGGCAGCGGGCTCGAGCTGCTCAAACGGATGCGCGCGATCGATCCGGAAATGATGGGGATAATCGTAACCGCGTACGCGAGCGTGGAATCCGCAGTCGAAGCGCTGCACGAAGGCGCCTACGATTACATCACCAAGCCGTTCGCGAACGAGCATCTGAAAGCCGTCGTTGGCAAGGCGCTCGAAGCCAAAGCGCTGTTCCGCGAGAATCGCTACCTGCGCCAGGAACTGCGCGAAAAATACCGGTTCGAAAATATCATCGGCAAGGGCGATGCGATCGAGCAAGTCTTTCGCATGATGGAAAAAGTCGCGCGCACCGACTCGAGCGTGCTTATCACCGGCGAATCGGGCACCGGCAAGGAGCTGGTCGCACGCGCGATTCATTTCACCTCGGAACGCTCCGCGGGCCGCTTCCTGCCGATCAATTGCGGAGCGCTGCCGGAGAATCTGCTTGAAAGCGAGCTGTTCGGTTACAAAAAAGGCGCGTTTACCGGAGCCGGACAAGACAAGATCGGGCTGCTCAAAGCCGCCGACAAAGGTACCGTGTTCTTCGACGAGATCGGCGAGATGCCGCTGTCGCTACAGGTGAAACTCCTGCGTGCGCTCCAGGAGCGCGAATGCTACCCGCTGGGCGCGAACGATCCGATCGCGTTCGACGTGCGCGTACTATGCGCGACCAACAAGAACCTCGACGCCGAGGTCAAGGGCGGGCGCTTTCGCGAGGAATTGCTCTACCGAATCAACGTCATCAATATCAACTTGCCGCCGCTGCGCGATCGCAAGGACGATATCCCGCTGCTCGCGAATCACTTCCTGCGCAAATCGGAGAAATCGCTCGGACGAATCGCGCTGCGCTTTTCGAAAGGTGCGATGCGCCTGCTGATAAACTACCCGTGGCCGGGCAACGTGCGCGAACTCGAAAACACGATCGAACGCGCCGCGATTCTGGCCGAGACCGACGTGATCCATTCGCACGACCTGCCCGACAAGTTGAACAGCCCCTCGACCGCGGCGGTCGCGAACCTCGAGAGCTCAGGGCTGACGCTGGAAGAACTCGAACGCGAGCATATCAAGCGCGTGCTCGAAAAGGCCGAAGGCGACAAGGCCAAGGCCGCGCAGGTGTTGGGGATTCATCTGTCGACGCTGTATCGCAAAGTGCAGCGCTACCGCCTCGACGACGTCGGGATGCCGGGCACGTCGCAGCCTGCCGCGCATATCGCGTAGGCTACAGGCCCGATAGCAATGCGGGCAGACTGGATATAGAATTTTTGTCGGCGGTCCGCTGCCGGCCGCCGGAGAATCAAAATGGGTGACCTCTTAGCTCCGTGGCATCTGCTCGTAATTCTGGTAATCGTGCTGGTGATATTCGGCCCGAGCAAGCTCGGCGATGTCGGCGGAGCGCTCGGCAAGGCAATCCGCGACTTCCAGAAAGCCATGAACGATGAGGAAGCCGCCAAGCCGGTCCCAAAAACCGCCGATTCCCCCGCCGCCGCCTCCACCCCAG